>JAYZFP010000227.1:0-32975 GCA_036336715.1 Planctomycetota bacterium | reverse complement strand
CGTCCGCATCGAGGTCGGGGATGGGTTACCTTCCTCCGCCTACGCGGAAAGACTGGAGCGGGTACCACCCGTCTGGGAAAAAGCGTTCGAGGTCAATGCAGCCGAAAGTGCTGCGGTGCGAGCGTCCTGCGTCGAGTTTGTACTGGCGGGCCTGTATTCGCTGGACAGGATCTCCCGCTCCCAGCATCGGGGGGGGCTTACCTATGATCTGTAGCCTATGATCTTTAGCCAATGATCAGTAGCCGATGGTTCAGGAGAGAGGAACCGGGACCTGTCATCCACCAGACCGCTTGTTCCCCGTCTGCCGTTCTACCGGGTCCGGCAGTTTTTAAAAGGACCGGGGCGATCCAACAGGCGTGCCGCCCCTCTCGTCCGTAAACCGTCCGTCAGGTTGTCGGCAGAATCACTGGCAGCAAGGGTACCGACGAACAGGCATCTGGTCAGACCAGCTCCCGGATGGGCCGGACCGACTCAATCTGCTGCATCAGTTCGCGGGGAAACCGGGTCTCCAGACGCAACTCTCCGAGATCAAACAGGGTTTCCAGCACAGTCCCCATCAGGTGAGAAGCGTTATAGGGTGTGGTTGCAGGTTCACCGGCATCCCGAGTCGATTCGCCGACGACCCGCCCCATCTCCAGTCCACCACCTGCAAACGCCAGCGTGCAGAGTCTGGCCCAGTGATCGCGGCCCCCTTTCTTGTTGACCTTGGGAGTCCGACCGAAATCTCCCGTGATCACCAGCAGGATTTCTTTTTCCAGACCACGCTGCTTCACATCCTCCAGGAAAGCGGACACGGACCGGTCGAGGGTCCGCCCCAGCATGTCCATCCCACGGACCATCCCCGGGTTGTTCGAATCGGCATGCATGTCCCACCCGGCACTGTGTACCGTCACGAAGCGGCACCCCGCTTCGCAGAGGCGACGGGCGGTCAACATCTGACGTCCCAGCGTCGAAGGCCGAAACTTTTTATGGCCGATCCGGACATCGCTGGTGTCGTACCTCTCAATCAACTTTGGATCCTCACGGGAAAGATCCATGGCGGTGGTGCTTCCCCCGACCAGAAGATCAAAAGCCTGCTGGTCAAAACGGCTGGCCCCCCGAATCCTGACCTCCTTTTCGGCACGCCGCTTCCAGGCATCGAGCGATTTCAGCAACAGGGTCCGCTCCCCAAATCGCTCGCCCGGAATGTTGAGCGTCATGTTATTCAGCGAGGTCCCTCCCGCTCCCGGTTCAAAGGGGGAATAGGGAAGGCCGAGTGAACCGGACCACGACCCACGGCGGACGCGACTCAGTTCGGAGCGATACTGGCCATCGACCTCTTCGGCTGTCAGCAGGCTGTAGGTCGGCAATCCCGTTTGTTGATCGTTGGCCCCGCGAATCCGGGCAACCAGGGAGCCCATGCTGAATCCTGTTTTCTGTTCTCCGCGTGTATCGGTTCCCCCGCTGAGAACGTGAACGTGTGCCTGCTCATGACCGCCAATGGGATGCTGGAAGGAGCGGACCACCGAGAGATCCGGGGCGTGCCGGGCCAGTTTTTCAAAAGTCCCTCCAAAGTGAACACCGGGGAGGGGCGTGGCCACCGACCCGGTGACGCTTCGAATGCCATCAGGTGCATCCATTTTTGGATCAAAGGTTTCGATGTGGCTGGCACCGCCTGAGAGGTAAAGCAGCACCACACTCTTGTCCCTGACAAAGCCTGGCCGGATCCCTTCTGCGGCCAACAGGTCGGGGAGCGTCAGCGAACCGAGTGCCAGCGTACCGGCAGTCAGAAAATCGCGACGGGAAACTCCACTGCAGTCCCTGCCCTGACTCGAATCATGAATTGTCAGCATGCCCACACTCCCTGGAATGCATCTCCCCTTCCGGTCACCGCAGATGTTAACCGCTGGCCTGCAACCCGCAAAAGACCATTCTTTGCACATCACTGCCAGTCGGTGTGAACCCGGGCGACAGCTCCCATCGAAGTGTCGGTAAAACACCGGGGACCCCAAACGCTGGAACCACCTGATGGGAAAAACCGGCCCTGCCATCGCCTGGCTCGGCCGCAGCCGTCTGGAAGGAAGCAGTCGCTCCATTTATCGTAGACGGTCGGCCAGCCGGATTCCACATCCAACCTCGTACTGTTTGATCCAGATGCCCATTTCAGCACAACATATCAGGGCCGCCCTGACGCACCTGCGGAAGAGTGACCCCCGAATGAAACAGGTGATTCGGGAGATCGGTCCCTTCACCCACAAACTGGGAAAGAACCGGTTTTCCATGCTGGTCGACTCGATCCTTTCCCAGCAGATTTCTGTTGCGGCCGCCCGAACGATCCGCCAGCGATTGAAGGATCACCTGGGCGAATCCAACTTCCGGGCGGAATCACTGGCCACATGCAGCGTGGATGAGCTCCGCAGTGCGGGTGTCAGTCGGCAGAAGGCAGGCTACATCCTCGACCTTGCCGGTAAAACCGTCGAGGGCGTGGTCAATTTTCGCGGTTTTGCGAAACTGGACAACGAGCAGATCATTGAACAACTGACCAGGGTCAAGGGGATTGGCAGATGGACCGCCCAGATGTTCCTCATGTTTTCCATGGGACGACTGGACGTCTTTCCGGTCGATGACCTGGGGCTGCAGAACGCGATGAAAAAAATCTATGGCCTCGACGGCCCCCCCCAAAAGGAAACGTACCTCGAAATCGCCCGGGCCTGGCACCCCTACGAGACGGTTGCCAGCTGGTATTGTTGGCAGAGCCTCGACAACAACCCCGGGGGATGAGTTGCCCCCAATTCGGATAAACGGGCAGGACGGTATGCGGCCCGTAAGCGGCCGGTAAGCTGGGACTTTCAGGGCCTTTTTATTGCCAGTTCCCCTAAACGTCCAATTCCAAACGTCCAATTCTCCTGCAACTGCCACAACCCCCTTGCCGCTTGACAGCCCCAAGTGGCCATCGAGGCGCTATCGAGTCCCGGGACCCCGACTGGACCGGGCCAACTTTTCTTCAGGCGTTGGCCGGTTCCGGGGCTCCAGGCAGGCAACGGATCACCGCTACCCCTGTTGGTTCCCAGGCCCTTGGCCTTGACCCTGTCGGACTACTGGCCGTCGGGGTCAATTTCACCGGATTCCAGACCATCGGATTCAAACTCCTCGAAATCAAAATCTCCCCCTTGCCGTTTGAAATCTTCCTTCTGCTGGTCGAGCTCCAGTTGTTGCTGTTCAAGCTTTTCAAACCTTTGCATCATGGTACCCATCGACTCAAATTGCATGGCAACCATCTGCACAAATATCGGCACCACGTCTCTCAGGCCCTCCATCCGTTTGACCTGCAAACGCATTTTTTTACCTTCATGGGAAGTGGAGTCTGCCTTCAGGACCAGCTCTCCTATTTCGAGTCCCCGACGGGAACTCTCAAGGGATTTCAGGGCCATCTCCCTGAATTGATCTTCACCTCCAAAATCAAGTTCCTTGAATGTCTTTTCCTGCTCCTTTATCTGTTCCCGCAGGAGAGGAATCGAGGCACTTGCCAACTCCACCAGCAGCTTTCCCTTTTTGGCCAGTTGCTCGGCTCCCTCTTCGGTTTGAGCGTTGACCAGAAACTGCAGGGGGGTGCTGGACCGGACCGAACAGGAAATCGATCCAGTTTCAACTTCACCGAAAACCTTTTCAATGTTGAATGGCTTGATTGGCAATTCGTTCGAAATCTCGGTCAGCATCGCCCGGTACATTTGGTTTGCCTGGAAACCACCGCGGATTTCCGCATCCGGATCCGCAGACCGCATCATGCCGCCGACCACTGAGTCCCCCGATTTCTTTCCGATCATCTGTCTGATGGCTGCATCGAGTCCCATCACGATGGTCTTTCCGTCCTCACCAAAATAGATCGATGGAGCACGGCGAGAGGTACTCTTCGGGTAGGTGCGGCCATCCACTTCTCCCTCCTCCAGCTCAATTTTCATTTTTCCCTGGAATCCTTTCCTGTTGACCGGGCGGGAAAAGGTCATCGCAATGCCGAAACAGCCCTCGTCAAACTCTCCCGGATTGGCCCCTTTACAAAACTGGAGGGTCAACGTTTTCATTGCCGACAGCTCGATGGACGTCAGCTCCTTCAAACACCGCTCCAGAAAGGCCAGGTTTTTTGAACCCATTTTTTCGTGGGCCAGCAACTTGGGCAGATCAAACTGCAATGCAAAATAACAGGAATCCGGAAGGAAACGGGTGTCCGCATTCCCCATTTGAGCACCTGCCCGTGAGGGCAGAATCAAGAGCAGGGAAAACAGGTACTTTTCATGGCAATTCACTTTGAAGGTTTTTGGATAACTTGCCGGGGGCAGATCTCAGTCAACGACGAGAGTTACTTTCAGCCCCTGTAAAACATGACCAGCCAATTCCTTCAGCCCGCCCATATGACGTACCTGGATATCCAGCGATTTGCCCTGCTGAACGGATTTTGCCCCATCCAGAATTTTTTCAGCCGTCTCCAGCCCATCGAGGCCAGCCTGAACCATGTTCCTCTCAAAACCGTCTTTTCCGTCAAGGCGTTCCAGCTCTCCCTTCAGCATGGCCCGTGCCGGTGGTAATGAGGATTTCCCCAGGGTAATCAGTGATTGGATTTTTTTCCCGAATGAAGCGGCAAACTCCTCCGTTTCCATGTTGAGCTGGATCCGAATCGGCATGCCACTTGCGATCCGAACGTGGGCGATTCCCGACTTTGCCTGCTTGATCAAGGCATCCCACTGGATTGGGAGGGGCATCTCCTCCAAAAGGGGAACCAGCCCGGGAATCATGGCATCAAAATTGTTATTCGGCAGAAAAACGGCCATCACTTCCGAGTCAGAAGGCGCCGATTTGACCTGGGACGCGATCTTTCCCATACCGGATCCCCCCTCAAGGACTTCCAGGATCGCTCCGGGGGTGGCAAGGGAAAACTTCTTTTCAGATTCAAAATAAACCGAAGGTTGATACTTGCTGTCCGGTTTGAAATACGTTTTTCCGTTGTGGGTAGCTTCCTCAAACCCTTGTTGCAAATTGAAACTTTGCAACAGGGAATCGCGGTCGACCCCCTTGGAAAACTCCATGGTCGCCACAAAGCCCGGCTCCCTGTCGTTGATATCCGGCTCGGAAAATTGCAAGGTCAGCACCTGGAGTTCCCGGATTCCCTCGAAACTGTTGGCAACCATGAAATCCATCAGTTTCTGGAGTTCTTTCTTCATTTCACCGTTAAGGTGTCCTTTCATTCTCCCCACATCAATCCGAACGACACAAAATGCCTTATCGCTCAGGTGTCGGGTGTCCACCTTTTCCTTCTGGGACCAGGCCGCCGTTACCGGCCACAGATTCATTACCAACAAGACGGGAAGCAGTCGCATGGATTTCCTTTCGGTGTTTCTATTTGGTGGAATCAAACCTAATACAAATTGGGATACACTCGCTGTTGTCTGCTCTCAGCTTCCTTCAAAGTGAGTCAGATTTCCGGGAAAAGGGTACCCAAATTTGAAATTACCATGAAAAAAAGGAGTTCTTTTCATGGGTCATTTCCTTTTCGCCCACTCCGCAGTGAAACGGCATCCGTGGGATACAGCACACCTTTTGTTGGGAACGGGATGCGGTTAACGAAAAAGATTCGCACGGAGCGGGAGAATCTTGGCATCTTTTTCAAACCACCCCACTTTTTTCAAACCACCCCACTTTTTTCAAACCACCCCACTCGGAGTTCCGCCTGCCGATGGGACCATTGGCAACAGACAAACCGGGAATTACCTTTTCGCAAGCCACGATTCCGCCCAAACCGTCAAGAAATCAACTTTCCGCTCCCCGTTTCCACCCGACGTTGGATCGATGGCGGGGATGGCCGAAACAGTGGACCTGGATCAGGTCCACGTCGCTGGCACGCTGAATCACGTTTTCATTGAGCAACTTCCAGACCTCGATTTGAAGATCCGATTCATCGAACCGGTGTTCCTTGATCCTCTGGGACGCATAAAACGGGGCTGGCTTTTCAACGACAAAAGCACAGCCCAGCTTTTTCACCAACTCAATCACCGATCGCAGGGCAAAAGCACTGGTTTCTTCCGAAATCCCGATTTCGCAAAAGCGGGATCCATGGGGCCAGTATTTGATACCCACAACGTTGGCAGGCAAAAAGCCCCGGGCTTTCCAATCGGCCGCCTGAAAGGTCTCCGCGGTCACCAGGATGATGGTCGAGTCACAATCGGGTTCCACGACGCCCAGCAGATCGCCCTCCGCCTCCCGGATGCAGAAAAAATCAACATCTCCAATGGCCGTTCTCCTGCGATCGACAATGCGAAGCTGCATGTCCGCACGAATCAACTCCTGGACCAGGTGCACATCATCGGAGAACAGCTGCAAAAATCCTGCGGAACGGGGCACCAGGAACTCGGTATCCAGGTCGAGGAACTCTACCTTGGAGGCTTTCCGCTCGGCAAAAAAAAGCTGGATCAGGTTCCTGGCTTCCTCACTTGCCAGTGCACCGATGAAGAGATCGTTTTCGATGGCCAGCCCGTCTTCAAAAGCCAGTTCGGCCGATTTTTCCACGGCATCCACCGCCAGTCCGCCTGCTTGAGCACCCTGGAATTTTTCGGTCGCCAGTCGCCGGATTTCATCAAGCTGCGTCTGGGTTTCCGGCGTCAGGACGAGTCGTTCATTCCGGTCACAGGTTCGCCTCGGCCCATCATTGGAGACCCGGCGGGCATATTTGATTTCCGCAACTCGCAAGTCACCTTCGGCAATTTCATCCACCACTCCCAACTCGCGAGCTTCCACCACCCCCACCATCTCCCCAAAAGCACACAGCTCGGCCGCTTTGACGATGCCGCACAGGCGAGGGAGCCTCTGGGTGCCCCCGGCGCCCGGAATCAGGCCCAGCCTGACCTCCGGTTGACCGACTCGGGTTCCGGGCATCGCAATCCGGTAGTGACAGGCCATCGCAAGTTCCAGTCCGCCACCGAGAGTCGTTCCGAACAGCCCGCAAACGACTGGCTTGCTGCAGCCTTCAATCCGGTTGGTCAGATCATGAAGCCGGGCTCCCCGCTCAAAATCTTCCGCTTCGATCCGGGACAGGAATTCGCTGACATCCGCGCCCGCTACAAAAGTCCGCCCGGTGGCCGTAATCACGATCGACCGGACGTCGGCAGCCGCTTCAAATTCGGCAAGCCTCACCAGAATCCCCTCCGCCACCGATTGCGAGAGTGCATTCACGGGCGGGTGGTCGATAACGATCATCCCGACGCAGTTTTCTTTTTCCGACTTAACTGACATCTTCCATCGTCTGGCTGGAGTGGGTTTCCTTGAGTTGGCGACGATCCAGCTTACCGGTGGAGCCCCTGGGCAGGCTCTTCACCACTTCGATGATGGCCGGTTGCTTGTACGCCGCCAGTTTTTTTTGACAGAGTTTACGGATCCTGGCAACCGCCTTGCCCGGATCGATGGGAACTTCGCCATGCCGAAGGTTCACCAGGGCCTTGATCTGTTCACCGAACCTGTTGTCGGGAACCCCCAGCACCACCACCTCGACAATCCCCTCCGCCTGCAGGATGACCCTTTCGATTTCGCGAGGGTACACCGGGTATCCGCCCCGCTTGATCATCTCTTTTTTACGGTCGACGATCCAAAGCTCATTCTCGTGGTCAAGGTAACCGACGTCCCCAGTTTTAAACCAGCCATCCACAAAGGCCTCCCGGTTCAGTTCTTCCTGTCCCAGGTAACCCTTGAAGACATTCTCTCCGCGCACCTCGATTTCCCCCTCCAATCCCGCCGAAAGAGGACGTCCCCTGTCATCCACAATTCTCAGTTCCATCCCCTCAATCGCCCGTCCAACACACCCGCTTTTGTCCGTTTCGTTGACCCGCTGGCAACTGATCATGGGGGAGGTTTCCGTGAGACCATAACTCTCCTGGATGGGGACTCCGAAAATTTCCCTGAATTCGGCTTTCATACCGGGAGCAAGAGCGGCCCCTCCGCAAACACAGAACCGCAGCTTCGTCCGGATCGGTCCCCGACGGCGACCTGCCTCGATCAGATCGACATACATGGTTGGCACCCCGGCAAAAAAGGTAATGGCATCAGTGCAAAACTGCTCCACCACGGCTTCCGCATCGAACCGGTCACAGTAGGCGATTGCCCCTCCGGAATACCATGTGCCATTCTGCAGGTTGGTCTGGCCAAACGCATGGGAGAGCGGCAAAGCCGCCAGGCTGACCTGCCCCGGCCCCAGAACCTGTCGCTGGTTCGCGGTGCTGAACTTGTCCCTGCTGACCCGCATGGCATTGGAAAGCAGGTTCTGATGAGTCAGCTCCACCCCTTTGGGGTCGCCCGTAGAACCGCTGGTGTAAAGCACAACCGCCGTGTCGTCAAAACCTGCAGGCAGGGGTTTCTCCGGATCAAGGGTCGGTTCTTTCAGCCCTTCCAACGGGAACGCCTCGAGGTCCGTAACCCGGTCGAACGAAAGGAAATCGAGATCCTGAAAGCTGGGCAGCCTCTCCTCGAATCGGTCGTGAAAAATCATCAGGTCTGGCCGACAATCCAGCAGGATGCTGCGGATCTCATTGTCAGAAAGAAGCGGATTGATCGGTACCACGACCCGGCTTGCCAGCAGCGTGGCGAAATAGGCGACTGAAAAAGCGGGGCAGTTGGGAACCAGTAGAGCCACCCGCTCTGTCGATGGGGGAGTACCGGGGGAGCGTTGAGCAGTTTCCCGGATTCGTTCCGCCAGCGATCGCGCGGCTGCATGGACCTCGGCAAATGTCCATTTTCGCTGTCCTGAAAGCAGCGCGTATTCCTGCGGATGATTGCTGCTGGCTTGGATCAGGATATCGCCAAGGTTCATTGCGGAATATCCAGTAAGACAAATGACTGAAGAAAAACGGGCGGAATCCGCTCCTGTGGATTGACCGCTATTCGGTCAGGTATCCTCTTACCCAGCCCCGGGATCCCTGCGGAGGAATCCGGTCTGCCACATCCTTGCCATCGGCCAGTCGAAAGGAAATCGCCAACGGAAATTTTCCGCTGGGGGCATTCCGGGTGTAGCGTCCTTCCCCCCAGAAATCCCCCCGGGCAACCAGATCCAGCCGGGTCACCTGCCCTTCTTTCACCTGCAGCTTTCCAAACAGCTCGGCAACGTATCCCCGGCTCGAATCAGAGGTTTCGAGGTGCACCGATCCACGAAGACTCTTTCCCTCGATTCGCATTTCCAATTTTCTGATTTCAGCCATTTTCCACATTGGAGGCTCCCCTCGTGTGTTGTCGACCAGGTGAAAACGGGCAATCCGCCGCTGCAGGATATCGGGCACCTGGCCCCGGGCAAGCGATCGATGCTCCTCCCCGCTGATCCAGAGGTTATCGCGTGAAATGGCCGACTGGAAAATTTTCTTCCACCGGTCATCGGTGGGCTGGTAACCGTCCAATATTTTGGCCTGGACCCGGACCACCAGCCCTCCCTTCGGCGGCTGGGGATTGTAGCGGGCATCGGTCTTTTCTGCCCGGATCGACTGGGTCTGTGCAGGCTGGTAGCGGCTGAGACAATCGAGCAACAGCCTCCGGATCCGTTCGGGGCTGCGATGATTGGAGAATCCGAGATAGCTGCCATCGGGCGCCGCGACATACAGCCCCTGGGTGGTACCACCCCCACTGCCGTCTCCCCGCGGACTTGCGCCGGCGATCTTGCGATAAAAATCCCCCTCGGTATCTTTTTGTCTCCGCTGGTATGCCTGATCAATGGCAACCGGAACAAATTTTTCTTTCAGCAACCTGATAACATCCGGATCGGCAAAAGTCGACTCACGGTCGAGGACACCGTTGTTTCACGTGCAGCCGAGTGGATGCCCATCCATGGCCCAGATGAAAATCGGCTTTCCGGTGCGGGCCGCCTGGTTTTGCGCCTCCAGCAACGAGATCTTCCAGGGCACCTGCCTCCACGGTTTATCGAGAGGCGTGTTGACCTCCGACAGAATCTTGCCGAACTCTTCGTCATTCAGTGGGGAAGCGTTTTGGGCAGGGAGAGTCCCTTCCAGCAAACCGGAAAAAACAAACAGGGTGGCGGCCAGGCCCCCATGGAATCGACTCATGTTTCACTCCCCAGAGGAGTTGCTCGACGGATGATGAATGTCCACAACTGGTCGACCAGGATAAACTGCGGCGACGACATGTGGGTCACTTTTTCTTTTTGGCTTTTTCGAAACCGTTTTCAACCAGTTCCTCGAAACCCGCCTTGAGGGGACGGACGTCGTAGCCGATTTCTTTCAGTTTCTTGGCGGCCCTCAGGGCGCGAACGCCCGCTTTACAGTGGCAATAGACAATCAGGTCGTCGTCCGGCAGTTCCTTCAATTTTTTCCGCGAGGAGGCAAAACGGATCTTGCTCCAGGGGATCAACTTGGCCCCGGCCAGGTGCCCGGCGTCCCACTCGTTCTTTTCGCGCACGTCCACCATCACCGCTTTTTTCTGCTCGAGATTCTCCATGATTTTTTCATAGGAATCCTTGGTATGTTTGACTTCATCATCGTTGGGAACGGCAACGGACGACAGTACGGCGATGAATCCGGCGGTGACAAAAAACATGGGCGACTCCCGAAAAGGTTGGTTGAATGGTCCCATCATATCACCGGCCCCTGCTCCCGCGAAAGCAGGAAACCGGGAACCCGTGTCCTTCCAGTCTCCGAAAGGGACCAACGGAAATGCCTGGGGCGTTCCGGGAGGACTGCTCTCCATCGCCCCTATTCCAGCAAGCTCCGTTTGAGCAGGTGCTCGTGGATCACCTCGCCATCGATGGTAACACATTTCATCCGGACTTCAGGATCGCCGACCGTTGTATCAAATTCCATCAGGCCGAAGGAGCAGGTTTTGTTATATCCCCAGATCAGTCCCTCCGTTTTCACCACCGGGTGGGTGTGGACGTTGGTCAGTTTGGAACTCATGAATTCGTAAAGGTCGTATCCCCGTAGGCGACTTATTTTTCGCAGGTCCGTTCGGTGACGATCTGCGGCCACAAGGAAGACCCCTTCGATTTTTTCACTACTGATAAAGCTGAAGATTTCCTCCCGTTCTTCCGGGAAGCCATCCCAGGGGTCCTTGCTGCCTGGCTTGATCCGGGGTGTGAAGGGAACCGGCGAAACAAGGAGCTTGAAAGTCGCTTCGGAAGCGGCGAGGGTCTGCTTGAGCCACTTCTTTTGAACCGGTCCCAACATCGTCTTGCCCTCACGGTGCCGGTAGTAGCGGCCATCCAGCATGATCAGGTGAACGTCTCCGATGTGAAAATCATACCAGCAGCCCGGCTGTCGTTTCCCACCCCCAAATCCCGGATTGACCCAGTTCTGGGTAAACGTATTCCAGACCCGAGGCTTCCACGCCGGTTGGTCGATGTAGGGCCCGGTATTGCAGTCATTGGTCGCGAAATCGTGATCATCCCAGATGGAATAGACGGGAGTCGAAGAAACCAACCGCTTCCATTCGGGACGACACTGCCGGCGGTAATAACAGTAGTGTTGGCAGAGTGAGAACTCGGGCTGGTCGATGTAGACATTGTCGCCCAGCATCAGCAAGGTGTCCGGGTTTTGCTCCCGAATCGTATCCCACATCCGCTCCCAGCGAGGCACGTATCCCGCGCCACCGCCAAAGGCAATCCTGAATTTCCCGGGACTCCCCTTACGGGGGCGGGTGCGAAAATCCCCCCGAATCGCGGGGGTTCCAACTTCGTAACGGTAGCCCGTATCCGGCTGAAGGCCCGCGAGGGTCACCTTGCCCGTGCAGTCATCCGCCAGGCGGGTAGTCACTTTCCCCATCCCGACTACCCGGTCTGCGGAATCATACAGCCGGACATCGATTTCCATGGGATTGGCAGTTCGCAGCCAGATCGACAGCGAAGAGGAGGTCAGGTTTCCAATCATCGGTCCGGCAATCACCGGATGAACCTCGATCCCGGCACGCCATTTCCGAAAATCTTCAGAGGCATGCAGCTTGGACAATTCCCGCCGGGGCCCCATCAGCAAACGTTCAAACGGAAGACCGGCCTTCACTGCCGACTGCGCTTCCTGAAAGGCCATTTCAACTTCATCCTGGGACAACCAGTTCAGCATGCGAACAAAATGCGACTCCGCCTCACCGGCAAAGGGTTTTTTCGACTGGGCCAGTACTTTCTCCACCTGGTTGTGTTCCCCCCTGGCAATTCGCTGCACAGCGTTGCGGGCGCCATCGTGTTGGGCAAACAGGTCGCTCAAAGGTAATCCCGCCAGCATAACGAAGGCAGGCAGAAACACTCCCAATGCCGCCCGCGGACAACCGGGGCGGGAAAACAGAACCGCTTTCATGAAAACTCTTTCAATTCGACTTTCTTGGAGGCCCAAATTCCCGGGAAAAAAAATCGATTCCCGCGGGCGCTATCCCGGGCCAGGTAAAAGGTTGCTGGACGAGACCGCCACCGGGCCAACCAACTGGCTCCGGCTAATCGGGAACTAATTTTTCTCTTGGGCCATCAGCTCGGCCATTGCATCTGCGAACGCATCACCCAACCGGACAAAAAACGCGCCGCTGCCCAGGTAATGATAGGGACGATCGCTGCCCACGGTATCCCACTCATGGTAATGCTTTGGCCAGCCCTTCTTGAAAACGGCATTGGAGTAGTGGGAGTACTCGGTGTAGCTTTCTACCGCAACCACATTGCCACGGAATTCGGGAGCCTGAGCGGCCTGACGCTGCCCCACGGAAACCGCATTCTGGCTCACTTTTTCCTCCGTCACCGGAGTCCCCAACACCCCGATCACGAAGGGCATTTTGGGAACTTTGTATTCCCGCCGAATGTCCTTGATAAAGTGGATCATATTGGACTTGTAGTTGTCGCGAAAAGCAGGGGAAAACTGGTCATTGAATCCCTGGAACCAGACGAATCCGCTAATCTGGTAGCCGGCCTTTTCATCATAGGCAGGATGGTACTCCTTCAGATTATCCAGCACCTCGCGGATCGATTCATTCATCATGCGGTAGTTCAGCCCCACGTTTTTGCGGATCTCTTCGGCCTTTCCCCCCGATTTTTCCTTTTCGTTCAATTCGTACTCGCCGGCAGACGGTGGACGAAAATTGTAGTTCAGTGATTTGCCACCCCAGGAGGTCTTGATCAGCAAAATGGGACCGCCCATTTTGGTTGCCATCGAGAGGCCGAATCCGTACTCGGGTCCGATCTTTTTAGCATCCGCACCGTAACCGACTCCAAGCTTGCCCGACTTCCTGTTGCGATCGGCGATCGAATGAATGTAAACCCGGTCAGAAACCCGGCAACCGGCGATCACATCACTCTTGTAGGATTCATGCTGTTCTTTGAGCTCTTTCACCCTCTCCTCAAGTGCTGTCTTCTCAGCCCCCTCAGGCATGGCCTTGATCTTGTCGTTGGAAATTCCCCCGGTCAAATGATCCAGTTTCTGCCCCCGGGCCAATTGCTCCTCAAGCATTTTTACGTCGATGCCACTCTCCGAGTCGAAGACCATCTTCAACAGCTCCCGGTCCCGCGGCTTGTCCGAATGAAAAAGAGTGGCAATCGTATGACCCCGTGCATGCCCCACCATGTTGGACTGGCCTGCAAGGAGAAAAATCTTCAGGGGCTCCTCCCCCCGGAGCAATCCTGGACACAGAAGGAGAATGAAACACAACAGGCGTGTGATCAGGATTGCGTTTCCAACAGAATTCGAGGAGCGGCTTGTGTTCATTTTTGAGATTTCTTTTTAATAGGAGTGAGTCGATTCAGTGGCCGGCAGTCCCGGAAAGGCAGTTCTTTGGGGAACCGATTCATTATTGGATGGAATCCCACTCCAACTTTCAACGGCCCCGTCGGGAATGACTTTCCGAATTTGTGCCGATTCCCGGAATCATCGATCTCTGGATCGGTCACCGGTCCCGCCAGAACCGGGGAAACTAGCCTGGAGCGATGCCCTTGGCTGCTTACTTTAACCCAATTTGAGCCAGGTTGCCTGATGACTGGTGGCATGCCCATTCCCGAAGAGCCCCCTGGGAGCAGACGGGCCTCCTGCAAAAAACTGCAGTCGCGGCAGACATGAAGAAGCGGGAGGTCTGGAAAAGCGGCCGCTGAAGCAGCTTATTTCGAAATACTGGCAACGTACCCGGAAACCGACCCCTCGCGGGTAAAAAACTCGCCCCAGACCGGCAACTGTGTGGAGACCTTTCGGGCATCGTCCACCGACAGATTTTTTTCGGTTAGAAAATCCACCACACCAGTCCGCCCGGTAAATTCGGAAGTCGCCTGAACCGGAAAGGCAATATTGGAATTCTGCCGCTCCCCTACCAGGTCGGTAGTGTCCTGGGTAATCACGTAGTCATAACCGGGAAGGGTTTTCTGATTGTGCATGGAAATTGAATTTTCCTGAAAATTGCCGACGAGGATGATATCGTCTTCCTGGTGGCCATCCGATTTGACGGCCAGCTTGATTTTCTGCAGGCAGGCCATCTCCGATTTCCGGTTGGTCTCATCGACACGCAGGTTGACCAATGAAAAGGTAAAGGCGTTTTCGTAGGGGCCCCGGGCGCGAAACCACCCGACCAGGGGATCGTGAGCCACCACGTCATCCGGATCCTGAACGGTATAGACCTGGGCCCGTTCCAGCTCGATGCAGCGCCGGTTGTATACAAAGGCAAACTGGTGATTGAGTGCCGTGTGACTGGAGCGGGGACCGATCACGTAGTCAAAGTCCGGGTCGACCTGCCGCAACCGGTCCATCAGGCGGGGCAAAGCGTCGTGATCGGGTGACTGGATGCCCTGGATGGCAACCAGGTCAAAACGATTCAGGATATCCACCAGCGTCTCAGCCGTTTTGGTAGTCTCCAGCTTGGAATCGTTGAAATCGTGCAGGTCAAACGAAGCGATCCGGATCGTCTCTTTTTCAACACGACCGGATCGACTGGAAGCATTCTGGAGAGAGGAAAACAGGTATTCCCCATCCTGACGCAGCAGGACCATTGCGTCGTTGAAGGATTGGATCTCGCTTCGGTGAAAAAAGTACCATCCCCCCAACACGACACCGGAAAGCAGGATGCCGTTTTGAATCAGTTTGCGAATCATGTCTGTAACCTTGTCCTGTAGCGCAGCACTTCCCAATCGTCATCGGCTTTTTGCCCCTCCTTTGGACAATGACGTCCAAACAAAACGGTCCTGACGAATGCACGGCAGAAAAGTCCTCTCCCGAACAGACGGTCAACGGCTGTTTTTTCAACCACAGGACCCAAATGATCAAACAATGGTTCGCTCTCTTCAATCTGCGGGTAAAATGAAAGCCCCTCGAAAGCGGGGTTGAGTTGAACATCAGGAATTGACGGAAGAGCCGGACTTTGGAAGAGAAACTTTTTTACTACCTGACGGCCGTACCGGTGCTGGGGATCTCCGCCCAGTGGCTGGCATGGCGATTTCGCCTGCCATCGATCCTGCTGCTGCTGGTTTTCGGTGTAGGACTGGGCTCAATTTGCCGTATCGATGACATTCTTTCCGACCTGACCGATAACCGTGCCGAACACCACGTCGGGGCAATCAGCGACCACGGGCATTCTCCGGAAAAAACGGATGAGCCGACCAGCGAAAATGAGTCCACACCACGAGCGTCTGAGCCGATCGCCGAGATGATCCTCTTTCCACTGGTTTCCCTGTCAGTAGCGATCATCATGTTCGAAGGAGGCTTGACGCTACGGTTGCGTGAACTGGAGACCGCCGGACGGACCGTCCTGCAATTGGTCACCCTGGGGGCGGTGGCCACGTTTGGCCTTGGATTTCTTTCCGCCTGGCTGATCCTGGATCTCCATCCGAGAATCGCGGCCCTGCTGGGAGGGGTCCTGGTGGTCACCGGACCCACCGTCGTCGTTCCCCTGCTACGGCATATCCGCCCCAGCCGAAACATTGGCTCAATCATCAAGTGGGAAGGCATCGTCATCGACCCGGTCGGTGCCATCCTGGCCGTGCTGCTGTTTGAGCAGCTGTTTGCCGGCATCCAACATGAGCAGACGATCGGCGGTGCCCTGCTGGCGCTGCTCCGCACCGTACTGATTGGTGTCGGACTTGGCTGGCTGTCGGCCCAGCTCCTGATCCAGCTGGTACGGCGGCACCTGGTTCCCGATTTTCTGCAGGGTGTTTTTTTCCTGGCAACCGCGCTGCTCGCTTTTGCCTGCTCCAATTACCTGCAGGAGGAATCCGGACTGGTAACGGTCACGCTGACAGGAGTGATCCTGGCCAACCAGAAAATCATTTCCATTGATCACGTATTCCATTTCAAGGAAAACCTGCGAGTTTTCCTCATCTCCTGCCTGTTCATCGTATTGGGCTCCCGGATCGAAGTCTCCGCGATGCTTGAACTGGGCCTGCCGGGGCTCGCATTCCTGGCAGCACTGATCCTGGTCGTTCGGCCGGTGTCAGTATTCGTGGCGACCCTGGGAACCACCACCAGTTGGAACGAGAGGATCTTCCTGGCTTTCCTGGCGCCACGTGGAATTGTTGCGGCAGCCGTCTCTTCGGTGTTCGCGCTGAAAATCGTGACCCTGCTCTCGACAGGTGAAGCGCATGCCGAGTTGCTGGCCGACGCCGAGAAAATTGTCCCCATCACCTTCCTCGTTATTTTTGGAACGGTACTGGTTTATGGCCTGGGAGCGGCTCCCCTGGCCAGGAAACTGGGGCTGGACGACTCCAACCCGCAGGGCATTCTGTTCGCAGGCGCTGATCGCTGGATCTGCGAGGTTGCCCTGGCACTCAAGGAAGCCGGCTTCAGCGTAATGCTCGTGGATACCAATTACCGCAAGGTCGCGGCTGCCAGGATGAAGGGACTGGATGCCGAATGCATCAGTATCCTGGCAGAACAGTTTATCGAGGAAAATGATTTTGCCGGGATCGGCCGACTCGTTGCCGCTACCCGGAGCGACCAGGTCAATGCGTTGGCCACCAATGAATTTGCCGAGCTGTTCGGCAGGTCCAACGTCTACCAGTTGCCGGTGCTGAAAACAGGACAGCGCAGCGCCCTCGGTGACAACGTGAAGGCCAGAACACTCTTCGAGCAGGAGCTGAATTACGACCAGATCCATGACCTGTTTGACCGGGGCTGGAGAATCAAGCTGACCCGGCTCTCCAATGAATTCACCTACGAGCAGTTCGTGGAGCAGCACGGTGAGGAGCATCACCTTTTCTTCGTGGTGGACGGTTCAAAACTCCAGATCATGGAGTCAGGAAAAAAGCCAAGTCCCCGGCCGGGACAACTGCTGGTCTCACTGGTCCGTGGAAAGCAGACGGAGGTCGGCAAATGAGCAGTGGGCCTCCACGCGTTCTGGTATTCGAGTTCATCTGCGGTGGAGGCTGTTTCCTGTTCCCCTCTTTTGGGAGTCCTTCCGGATCCCTGCTCGAGGAGGGTCGCGAAATGCTGCAGGCGGTGCTGGAGGAAATCGGAAAGCTGAATGACCTCGAGGTCGTGACCTGTCTTGATCAACGGCTCCAGCCACGATCCGATTTCATCCCTTCAGCGGACGTCCATACTATCGGTTCGACCGAACAGTTGAGGGATTTTTTTCGCACAACGAGTAACCAGGTGGACTGGATGCTGCTGATCGCGCCGGAAATTGACGGGGCGCTCTCCCATTGCCTCCGCCACCTGGCCGGGGAAAACGCTCGTCTCCTGTCTCCCAACCTGGCAACTGTCGAAATCTGTGCTGACAAGTGGAAAACCCACCAATTTTTGACCGAGCACCAAATACCGACACCACGAACCCGCCTGCTCAGCCACAATTTCACCGACCGCGAATCTCCCTGGAAAGCGGACCATCGCTTGATCGTCAAACCACGCTGGGGAGCCGGATCGCAGGGAGTCGCCATGCTCACCGGGGCCGAGGCGATCCACAAAAGAGAGCAACCGGATGCTGATAAATACCTGGTCCAGGCCTGGACGTCCGGCATTCCGGCCAGTATCGCCGTCTCTCAATCTTCCCACGGGCGACTGATTTTTCCTTTGATGAAACAGTGCCTTAAGCCCAAAACATTCGAGTTCGTGTCATGCGAGGGACCGCTCCCTGACGATATGCAGAAAAGGGCCGAAAGGCTGTTGAATCGGATTGTCACCCACCTGCCGGAATTTTCAGGCTATCTCGGCATCGACCTCCTGCTCGGTTCCGCAGGCGACGGATCGGAGGACAGGGTCATCGAAATCAATCCGAGGTTCACCACCTCCTTTTGCGTCACCCGAAAACTGGTGAAGCAAAACCTTTTCACCGATTTACTGTTCCCGGATCGACTGTCAGACAGACACTCGCCGCCTCAGCACCAGGAGACCAATCCATGAGCAAAGTCATTGTCTCGGGCCAGCTATATGTCCCGCTTGCATCTCTGGAACAGCTCCGACCTGCAATCGCCACTCATGTCGATTTGTCGCGGGCCGAGGCAGGTTGTCTCGTATTCAACCTCGAGGAAAACCGGGACGAACCCGGAAGGTTCGATCTTTACGAAGAATTTGTCGACATTGAAGCCTTCGAAGTCCACAAGCGTCGAACCGCCGATTCGCAATGGGCCACCCTCGGACAGGATGTTCAAAAGGATTTTGAAGTCCGTGAGGTTTCCTGATCGGCTTCAAACCACCGGCAAAGCAACGGACCAGGTTAACCGGCAGAGCCGGTAAAGCGGATTCCCAACTGAATCGCAGGATCGATGCATGCTTTGACCACGGGAACAGCCTCTGTCGCGTGCGGGTGATTAAGGCTTTCGCTCCGACTCCTCGATAACCGGCATACCGGGCACCGGTCCTTCGTCTGAATTCCCACTGTCCCTATCCGGGATTTGCCCGTCGTCCACTTTGCCGGGCAAGCGGAACCGGGTTTCCTTACGTTCTTTTTTTACCTGCCCGAGATAGTAAACGGTCCAGATGCCGATGAAACCGGCACCGAACAGCAGGTACAGACCGACCGTTACCCAGTTGGTGGTTTCCCGTGTTTGCTGGTACCTCACCGGGTCCAGGCCGATGAGCAGGGGAGATTGCTGAAGCGCCTCCTTGGAAAAACGGCTTTGGTAACCGGATGGGTAGGCCCAGACCTTGAAGAAAAAAGTGGGAAAAGTAGCCGTGTAGCGATGCCCCGAACCGGTTTCCCATCCTTTTGGCAGCCGGTTGACGCAGAGGCAAATCGGATACTTGTCCTTGAAGACGGCACCTTTTTTTCCGTTTTCTCCCTTGTAGGTGATCGAGGAGTCAAACCTGACGAACCCATCGAGTTGAAAATATTCGGAAATCCCCAGTCGCTCACGGATGTACGGCTTTTCAACCCGGATCCGGGTCACGTTCCGAATTTCAGCACGCAGGATGCGGAGGTCCCCATGGTGCTTGCCGGGAGCCCTCAAAGTCTCAATCAGGTCAAACGGTTCAATTTCCTCTGCCCACTCGGGCGGGTTCCTGGAATCCGCGACCCATTTGGCGGCAGCGAGCATCTGGTAGAAAGTTTCGGTGTCTTCCTTGTCCAAACGCCTTTTGTTCCGGTTCTTCAGCGCGTCCAGCAGACCAAGATCAAATCCGACCGACCCCAGAAGGGTATGCCCTTTTTCGCTTACCAGGGCCGATGGAGATCGGGGAGTCCATCCCACCCGGTCGGCCACAAAATTCAGGATCGGCCGTTTTTCCCTGCTCAGGGTCAGGTTGACAAAAAGACCCTGGAAGAAGACATCCTCGTTAATCTGCTGTGATCCCTTCCAGCGTTTCGGAATGGAATGACAGTAGAGAATGATGTTCTCACCCCCGGCCGAGCGGATCTTGATCTTGAAATAGGTGGAAAACCCGAATAGCTCTCCGACCTCCTCGACCAGTTGACGCTTTTCCCAGTACCGCGCCTGCCCCTCGATGCGAAACATCTTGAATCGGTGAAAGCCGGACTCGCTGCTCAACTCTTCCAGAGTCGTGTCACCATTTTCCCGGGCCAGCTTCGTCGCATTATCGAGCCCGAATTGGGGAACCCGAAACATTAGCTTGGCAAACAGGTGCTGATTCAGGTTGATTGCCAGGTGATCCTGAACGGCCAACAGTTCCTCGTCGCTCACATCGGCCAGCAGTTCCCGTTCGCTGAGGCGAGTCAGCCTGGGAATTTTATTTTCCCGTTTCCTTTCCCATGGCAACTCCACCTGGTTATTCGGGACGTCCTCATCGCTTCCCTGCTGAACCGCCTTCACGTCCCGGTTACCTGAATTCACGTCGCCAGTTTTCGCCTCCGCTGTATCGGCGGGCGGATCAGCAGCAATCCCGTCCGCTACCGGATCCTGCCGGGATTCCGCTTGCCCGGGGATCATGACAGGAAAACCGACGCCTGCGGATGCCACCGGCACGGCAAGTCCAGTCATTGCCAACAGCAGGAGACACGCTTTATAGCGACAGATCGCACCCATGGCCCCTTCCGGGAAAAGCGGCCGAAACAGATCATGGCTTTGCATCGACATCAGCCCCCTCCTGTTCTTCTTCGAATCTTTTCTTCAAATCGGATATCCGCCTGGCGTGATTGCTGTTGTTGAAGCTGACCACTCCCCAGGTAATCAACGCCAGAATGGCACCAAAACCGAGGAAGGAACCGAACAGAATCGTCATTCCCGGCAACTCTCCTGACGCATTTCCCTTCTCCGGCTCTTCTGCCTGCCAGAGGAACTGGTCGGTAAATACGACCGGGGCGATTCGCTGTCCGTCCTCGGCCGCGTAAACCATTTTCTGGAACAACAGGCCGGTGATCCGGACTTTTTCCCTCAACTCAACCGGATTGCTCTGGTCATGATCATCAAGGTTCGCGACGAAACCTCCGGGTACCGAAAGGGAGTAAACCGCGACAGGGTTCTGGGCACCGACGATCTGTATCCAGAAGGCGTAAAGCCTGTCGACCCCGAGAAAATTGGGGGTCGGCTGAAACCAGTAGGCCGCGCGGATTTCACCTTCGAAGGTAACCTTTTCCCCCCGCAACCGGTCAGTCTCCTTGTAGAGCTGGGCAAACTGAACCGTTTCCGCCGTTCCCCCGCTCGAAACGGCGCCCGGTTTTTCAACTTGCACTCGCTCGATCAGTCGAAACATGGCCGGTTGATCATTAACGAAAGACTGCAGGGCATTGTCCTCAACAAAGCCGAATGCCGTCCGATCGACGACCTGCTGGAGATTGTCGAGTTCCGTAGCGTCAATCGGCTCACCCGATTCCGGGTTTCCGATTGCAAGCAATATCCTGTGAAACCTCGTCCAGCGATTCTGCAGCTGAAACAATGTCTGACTGAGCTGGCCCCGCTCGGGATCACTTTCTCCGAGAGTGGTCATGAACTGAACAATGTCTCCCTGGTAGCGATCGTTGGCATTGGAGATTTCTTCGCTAATCCTCAGCCATTCACTGGCCTTCTGCTCGGCCAACTCACCCCCCCGCCGGGCCCGATAGAGGCCTTCCAACAGCAACATCCTCTGGCGATAGTTGAGTTTTTTGTAGGAAGCATCCCAGAAAGTTTTCTCAGCGACCACGTATCCCGGCTGTAAAAATGGATCATCTGGAGAAACTTTGCTTTCCCCATCAACCGGTTCCGGGGCGGGTTCTTTCTTTGCGGGATCGCTCTTTTCTGGATCGCTGCCCCCGGGCTCCCGGAAAATTTCCTCCCCACCAGGATTCGACTTTTGTTGATCGCGGGAAACTGGGTAAACATTGCTCAGGTACCGGGTATCAATGGCGGGTTCGGCGTCGGGGAAACCCATCCATTCCCAATTATCCGGTTTTCCCGCTTCAAACATTAAAACCAGTACAATCATTACGCCGCATACAAGCGCAAAAATCCGCAGTTTGACCGCTCGCGTCGAAAAATGGGTGTCCCGGGGACTCTGCTCCGGCTGCCTTTTGTCAATCATTTTCGTTCTGCCATCCCGGATGGTTCGCAATGGATGCCATTTGGTTTAGAATCTCGTGGGACCGGAGTACCCTCTCATAATTTCGACTTCGGCCGTCGCATTGGATTTGACGTCCTCAAAGACGTTCATTGTGGCGTTCATGGCGACATTGATGACGGTGTTCATGGCGACGTTCTCCGGGACGTTCACGGCAACGTGCACCGAGCCCGGCGGGCCCAGGTACTGCAGAGAATTGATGCGACTGATCTTTTTACCATAGACAATTGTTATCAATAATTGAATGAAGTGGTAAACTGGAACTTAGAAGTGCTGAAAAAATACGCCAGGTTTTGTGGAGCAGGTCAAGAACCGAAGACGGAATCCACGAAATCATGAAAATCCCCCTCACGACCGTCATGTGGGATTTTCGGGGCAACCATTCCTTAAGGCAACAGGGAGAAACAGGACGGATGGAACTTGTTTGTGCTGTGTGTGATTCCAACGGGACCCTCTCCAATCGGAAAAACATCCGTGGCAGATGGTTGCGGATTTTTCTTTTCCTCTTCATTCTTTTTTCGTCCTTCAATGGACTGCAGAAGACGTCTGCCGACGAAGAATATGAAAAATTCCTCACCAAGCTGAAGCAGCTGGGTACCGATAAACGGGATCCAACCTACTACCAGGTCGCGTTCGATTATCTCGACTACCTTGAAAAAACAGACCTGGTCTCCGATGCCATCAAGAATTCCCTGAGCTACGAAAAGGGAACCCTGCTGATCAATAGCGCCAAGTTCATTCGCAACCGCAAGCAGCGGGATACGGTACTGACCGATGGCAAAAACCTCCTGCAGACCTTTATCACGGAAAACGAGTTTCACCCCTACGTACCCGCAGCCAAGAACGAACTGGCCAATCTGCTGATCATTACCGCCAGGCAAAAAATCAAGGAAGATGGGGGCAAGAACACCTCGCTCGTCGCAGCCGCCCGCAAGGATTTTGTCGAGGCTGCCAAGATTGTCGCCGCGACCCGCACGGAACTTTCTGAACAACTGAAAAAACTGCCAGCCCGGCCGACCGATCCGCGACTTCGAAAGCGTCGAACCGAATTCGAAAACGAATTCCTGCGGGCGCGTTTGATGCTGCCCAGCATCCAGGAAGAACTTTCGGACACCTACCCGGAAGGCAGCAACGCACGAAAGACATCTCTCGAGGCTGCCGAAAAGGAATTCAGCGACGTCAACCAGGATTATCGGCTGCGAACAGCCGGTCAGCTTGCCTGGATCTATCGTGGTCGCTGCCTGGAAAAACTGGGAAAACCCAAGGACGCACTCGCGGTATTCCGTGACATCTTTGACCAGCCGGATTCGCCTGAATTCCGTGACCTCAAAAGGATGACACTGGAAATCGCTTTTCCGATCTGGCTGGATGAGAAAGCAGTTGAAAACGGCTTTATCGAAGCCGCCAGGGTCACCGAGCCGATCATTGGCTCGCTCTCTCCGCAGGAATCCCGTACCGGCGACTGGCTGGCAATCCGGCTGAACATGGCCCGAGCGTTCCGCCAGTACTACCAGTACCTGCTGAACAAGCCTGAAAAGACACAGGACGAAAAAATCCTGCAGACCAAACTTCTTCAGGCCGCCAACACGGCCGCCCGCTTCGTTGCTTCGAGCAATACGGAGGTCAAACGGGACGCCCAGCAACTCCTGGTGGAATGGGGAGCCCGTGCCAAGGTCGATGCGGAGAATGTTCCGCCGCCCAAGGATTTCGTTGAAGCTCGCGATCGCGCTTCCACCGTACTGGCTGAACTGGAAACCGTCAAAAAGCAGATCCGTTTTCTCGAGGAAAAAATTGCCGCCGAACCGGACAAGCGGGAGGAATTCCTCAAAGAGCTGGATGAGGCAAACCAGTCCCTGGTCGCCACTCCCAAAAAGGCGGTCGAGTACCTGCAGATGGCAGTCGGTTTTTCCCAGGAAAGCACCCCGGTCGAGGACATCAACCTGATCCGCTACCAGATGTGCTTCAGCTACTACACCATGAAGGATTATTTCCGGGCTGCCCTGATCGGGGAGTTTCTCCTGGACCGCTTCCCGTCGATAAACGGTTCCCGGGAAAGCGCCGCGATCGCCATGTATTCGTACTGGGATCTTTACCAGATTGCCGATCCGCAGAACAAGAAATTTGAACAGCAAAAAGTTGACAAGATCTGCTCGAAGATTGTCACCACCTGGCCCAACGCGGCGGAATCGGCCGAAGCAACCCGGATGCTGATTGCAATTGCAATTGAGTCCGGCCAACTGGATCGGGCAGTGGAATTGCTGGACCGGATTCCTGCCGGTTCGGTACACCGGGCCTCGATTGAACTCAACACGGGTCAGGCGCTCTGGGTCAATTACCTGAAAATGAAGAAAGAGGCTACCGATGGGGGAACCCTCCCTCAGGCGGCCAAAAAGCTGGACGACCTGCGGTCCAAGGCAGAGCAACTGCTGGCCAGCGGAGTTTCCTCCGTGACGTCCAAGAATATCAACCGGGCCAAGGCAAAATCCATTCTCTCGCTGGCCAAGATCTACGCCGAGCAGAAAAAGGGAGCCCAGACGCTTGAGCTCATGGAAAACCCCGAATACGGCCTGATTGAACTGGTGAACAGCAATCACACTTCGACCCAGGACCCGAGGTTCCGACTGGACGTTTACCGAACCGCACTCAAGGGGTTTGTCAATTCGATCGCCCCCAATTCTGACTCCGGCACGATTGCCTCCACCATGGAAAAGGCAAGTGCCATCATGGGCAAGTTGAAGGGGGTCACCTCGGGAATGGAGAATGGCGACAAGATCCTTGTCTCACTTTACTATTCCTTTGCCAACGACATCAAATCGAAAATGGACTCCCTGTCGTCGGTGGCCGCCAAAAAGAACTTTTCCTCGGGCCTGAGTGATTTCCTGGTCGGTGCTGCCGGTTCCTCCAGTGATTTCCAGGTCGTGATGTGGGCTGCCAGTACCCTGGTCAAGGTCGCTGATTCTTTCAAGGATCAGGGCGAAACCACCGAAGCATCCAGCCTTTACAAGGCAGCCGCCGGTGTCCTCGCCCAAATCGGCGATAAGGGGATCGAAGTCACAGCTGCCAACAAACTGGATGTCATCCGCAACGAGGGAAAGGCCCTGGCTGGCAACAACGATTACGAAGCTGCGCTCAAGAAGTTCACCCAGTATCTTGCCCTCCGCCCGTCCACCCTGGATGTGCAGATTGATGCCGCTCTCGCCTTGCAGCAAATGGGTGACAAAACGGGCGAGACCAAGCCCCTGGTTGAAGCAATCATGGGGGGTGGCAGCATCAAGGATCCCAAGACCGGGAAAACAAAAAAAGTCATCTGGGGCTGGGGAAAACTGTCCCAGGCCATTGCCAGCCGACCCCAATTCAAAAAACAGTTTCTGATTGCCCGTTACAACCTTGCCAAAACCAGGCTGCTTTATCACAAGATCAAACCGAGCAGTCGCCTGATGGATCTGGCCCTCAAGGATATCGAGGTCGCACGCAACAAGTACAGCGATCTGGGGGGCTCACGCATGAAGGCACAGTTTGACAAACTGATCGAGGACATCAAGGCCGCCCGGTAACCTGGATCCATTCCAAATTTCTCTTGAAACATTTCGAGGAACAAAAGTGAATTTGAAAACCCAGAATATCTTTTTTTTCATTTCTCTTGCCGCCCTGTTTTACGGCCTGTCACCGCTTGATGCGGACACCGTGGACACGATTTCCGGCCGGGGCTTTCGAGGAAAGATTTCCGGCATGAATGCCAACACGATTACCGTGACCACCAGTGGAGGCGAGGAACAGAACATTCCAGCCCACACGGTAAAAAGAATCACCTTTGACGGTGAGCCGAATGCCCTGCGTTCTGCTCGCCGAAGCATGTCCGAGGGACAATACAACCGTGTTGAGGAGGTTCTCGAGACAGTCAAGCCAGGCAACACTCTCCAGGCGGTGGAGAAAGAATACCTGATTGCCATGGCCAGTTCGCAGTTGGCTCTCAGGGGAGAAGGGGGCAAGACCGTCGCCAACAGCCGCAAGGCCCTCGAAGCATTCATCACCAATCAGAACAACACCAAGTGGTACCAGTACTTCCAGGCACTTGAGACCTTTGGGGATCTCGAGGTCGCCTCCAACAACCTTCCCGCGGCGATGACGCAATACGAAAAACTTTCACGCAGTTCCTCCAGCGAAATCAAGATGCTGGGCCAATTCAAAGCGGCCTCGGTCAACGTGCTGCTGGGCAAGTATGGCCCGGCCAAAACCGCATTCGACGCCGTGCAGAAGGCAGGTTCGGATGACTCGGGAGCGGTGAAAATGAAACTGCTTGCCAAAATCGGAGGAGCCAGGTGCTCTGCGGAATCGGGCGACGCAGCCGCCAGCATCGCAACCATCCTGGAGATCATCAAGAACGAGGACCCCAGCGACATGAGGTTGTTTGGTAACGCTTATAACGCCTTGGGACATTGTTACGTTAAGGACGGTCAAAAAAAAGCAGCACTCCTGGCGTTTTTGCATACCGATGTCCTTTATCAACGTGATGCCGAAATTCACGCCGAGGCTTTATACCAGTTGGCAACACTTTGGCAGGATGACAAGAAACCGGGGCAATCAAGGGACGCACAAAGACTGCTGACCACCAAGTACCAGAACACGTACTGGGGCAGCAAGGCTCAAGCGGCCAGGTTGAACCGCCAATAATTCAATCAGGATGCCAAATCCCTGAATTCAAACTAAGATAAATAGATAACCAGTGCCCGAAGCTGTTGGATCGTTGCTCACTCAAAACACTTCGCCTGACCAGCTACGGAGATATTAATGAGGCCAATCATGAAGCTATTTCCCGGAACCAGATTTTTTCTCCTGTTCCTCCTCTCGTTGTTTTCGTTATCCATGATCACGACGGCACTGAGCGATCCCTCGAGGGTCGTGGCGGCCCAGGATGATCCTGCCGCAGATGCCGGTGATGCAGCTGCCGAAGATGCACCCGCGGCCGACGCGGCCGCTGGAGGCGATGGGGGAGACCAGACCCAGTCTGTATTCGAATGGCTTTTCGAAGCCCTCGGAACGCTTTACATCACGGTTTTCCTCCTGCTGTCGTTTACCTTTGTGGCCTTGTTCGTCATGAACGTCATTACCGCCCGCCGTGACAGCGTTTGCCCCGTCGGGCTGGTGGAGAGCTTTGAGGCCTGCCTGAATGAAAAGAAATACCAGGAAGCTTATGACATGGCCAAGGCAGATGAATCGATGCTGGGCAATGTCCTTTCTGCCGGGCTGGCCAAACTCTCTTCCGGATACGCCCCGGCCATCGAAGCGATGCAGGAAGTCGGTGAAGAAGAAACCATGAAGATGCAGCATCGCCTCAGCTACATCGCCCTGATCGGAACCATCAGCCCCATGATCGGACTCTTTGGGACGGTCCACGGCATGATTTCCTCCTTTTACACCATCGCCACCGCTGGCGCGACACCTGATCCTGCAGACCTCGCCGGTGGTATTTCACGGGCCCTGCTGACCACGCTGATCGGATTGGCCATCGCCATTCCGGCGATCGCCGTTTTCAACATTTTGCGAAACCGGGTCGACAGGCTGGTTCTCGAAGTAGGAGTTCTCAGCGAAGGACTCATGAGCCGATTCCAGGATAATGGCGCCAAAAAGTAACCCCTCGCACCAGGCCCGATCCTGGAGCTTTTTCTCCGAGGCGGTCCGCAGGGAATCGCCAACCGGTGCGGCAGGCTTCAACCTGCCGCCTGCAGGCGGCCAGAAAAAACACTTCGGCAGAATTCATTAGGAAACACTGTAGTGAAGATCAACAGAAATCGCGCGAAACCGGTCGAGGAAGGTGACTTGACGCCGATGATCGACATGACGTTTCAGCTGATCGCTTTCTTCATGGTTCTGATCAATTTCAGTCAGGTGGAGCGGAGCGAAGCGATCCAGTTGCCCGACAGCACATTGGCCAAACCGCCGGACGACACGCCCGGCTACCGGATTCTTCTGAACATGAAATCCAACGGATCGGTCATATTTGCCGGATCGGTTTATTCACAATTGGACGAACTGAAGGGAGCCCTTTCCCGGGAGATCCGCAACGCCGAACGAAAAAACAGCACGCTTCAGGATATCCAGGTGATTATCCGGGCTCATTCAGTGGCAAAAATGGGCAAGGTCCAGGAGTTGATTGGCATTTGCCAGGATGTCGAACTGGAAAATTTTTCTCTACGTGTTAACGAGAAGACCCGTTCCGGCTAGATCGCCGGGAAAAACGTTCCAATCGATCACGGGCTCTGGAAACCAATCATGAAAATCAGAAACGCAGACGCAGCCAAAGACAAAGCAGAATTGAACATGACGTCGATGATCGACATCGTGTTCCAACTGCTTGTTTTCTTCATCATGACGTTCAAGATCACGGCCATGGAAGGTGACTTCAACGTCAAGATGCCCCGGGCTTCTTCGCAGAACGACTCCATCGACAAGCCTTTTGATGAGCCCATCAAGATTGAACTCAAGGCAGACACTGACGGTTCCATTCTCGAAATCATCGTTGATGGCGAATCCAAGGGAACCAGCTTTCAGTCCCTCGCCAATTTCGTGGTCGCCAAAGCGGGCGCTCCGGGCCCGGAACGCGACAAGATCATCAAGGATACCGAAATCGAATTCGATTGTGACTATGACCTCAAATACGAAGAGGTCATCGCCGGCATTACCGCGGTCAGTGGAAAACGGCGAGCGGACAATGAGATTGAAAAGCTGTTCGAGAAAATCAAGTTCAAGGACCAGCCCAAAAGGTAGCCGGAAGTTGGCTGCCCCGTCGCTCATTTGATCGGGGTGGTTCAGAAAAGCAGTCCCCCTTTGCCGGTTCAGCGATCTTGCCGGTTCAGCGATCTTGCCGGTTCAACGCTCTGGAATCCCACCCGCTCCCCAAACACGGGAACCAAGGGCTAGTTCATGGGAAGGTAAATGGTCGCCGTGGTTCCGACGCCCGGTTCGGAATCAAACTTCAGGCTGCCGCCCAGTCTTTCGATCGTGGAATGTGCCAGGAAGACCCCCAGCCCCATGCCCTGCCCTGGTTCCTTGGTGGTAAAGAAGGGCTCTCGCACCCGTTTCAGCACATCCGGTGTCATGCCCTCGCCCTGGTCCTGCACCTGCCAGACCAGTTCCCTCTTTCTGGAACGCTGGGAAACTCCAATGGTGATCCGGATACTCTCCTCGGCTGACCCGATCTGGGCATCGAAAGCATTCTTGATGATGCCACCAATCGCAATGGCGATCCCCTTGGGTGGAACCACCAGCTCTTCCGCAGCATCGGCCTCTGAAAGGACCAATTCGTATTTCAGCCGGATCGGCAACTCGGCAATCACGTAATCAGCAAGCATCCCGACCGACATCGCGCGGGTCAATTCACCCGCCGTTTGTCCCGCCTCGGCAGACATTTTCGTGAGGATGCCGCGGCAGCGATCCAGCTCGTCCTGGATCAACACAACGTCTTCCCTGATTTCACTGGAGGCAGATTCCGAAAGCAGCAGCTGTTCCACTTCATTGATGACCACCGATATCGTGGACAACGGTGTCGAGAGTTCGTGGGCGGCACCGGCCGCCAGTGTCCCCAGGGCCTGCAATTTTTCCGTCTGGGCTTCGCGGGCCTCCGCCTTTCTCAGGCCTTCCGCCTGCTTGCGGTTTTCAGAGGTCAGTCGGGTCACAAAATAGACAATGACGGCCGAACAGGTGGCAAACGCCATCAGGGTTCCCAGCTGCGGCAGGCTCGTTCGGCCACTGCTGCGAATCGGTTCAAATGCCTTGCCCACCTCAAGAGAGGCAACCGGTACATGTGTGTACAGCAGCAAAAAAAAGCAGAGAACCGAGAGAACATTCAGGGACCATGGCCAGGCACCTGTGAGGACAAACGCTGAAAGCGAGAGGTTGACGAAAAAGAAGAAGCAGAAAGGGTTCGTGGGTCCTCCCGTCCAGTAGAGCAAGGAGGTCAGGGAGAGCTGGTCCAGTGTCATCACCAGGCCCAGGATGAAGTTGATCTCACCCGCTGCCATCTCGTTGCCATGCGTTCGCAAAAAACGCCGATGCCACAATTCCAGCAGGAAATTCGATACCGCAGTCACGCTGAGCAGAACAGCCAGTGAAAGCAACTCAAGCCGAATCTGCAGGATGGAATCTACAACCAGAATCGTGAGGAATTGTCCCGTAACGGCGACCCAGCGAAGCTTGATCAGCCAATCAGCATGCACGACTTCCCGCCTCGGGACACGGGTTCCTGTTTTTTCGCCAGGCAAATTCAAGGAATCTTCTTCCGTAACCTTAAAGACCTTATTCTGATTCCTCAAGCCATTTGTTGAAAGACAGGTGCTTTCGGCAAATAGTGAAAACAAATAAACTTTGTAAGGAAGGCAGGTGAGGTTCAGAGCGTTCCAGTTCCCACCTCTTTGACGCCAGGGACGCCCGAACGTTGCTGACGGCGTCCGAATGTGGATATTTGCCGGTGGATGATCAGCGATTGTCGATCAACATCCAGGTGCAATTCCTCAGGCGACAACTTGTGCGAAAGACAATGAGCGACCACTGATGGGTACCGACATTTGGCAACAGGAATTCCCCTTTGAATCACGATTCATCGATCAAAAGGGAGTCCGGCAGCACTACGTGGATGAGGGACAGGGTGAACCAATCCTGATGGTTCATGGTAACCCGACCTGGTCCTTTTATTACCGGCACCTGATGGCGGCGTTTCGGGAGTCGCACCGCGTCATCGCCGTCGACCATGTGGGTTGCGGACTGAGTGACAAACCTCAGAAATACCGCTATCGTCTGCACCAGCACCTCGACAACCTCAAGCACCTGGTCAACGAACTGAAACTCGAGAATGCAACACTCGTCGTTCATGACTGGGGGGGGCCGATCGGGCTGGGAATGTACCTTCACCTGACGCATCGTTTCAAGAGGGTCGTGCTGCTGAACACCGGTGCTTTCCTCCCCGAGAAGCTCCCGTTTGGTTTGCAGGTGGCAAGGTGGCCCTTGGTAGGCAAACTGGCCATTCGGGGATTCAATCTGTTCTGCAAAAAGGCTTTGACGACAGCGGTAGCGGATCCTGCCGCTCTCTCGGATATCGCCAGGCAGGGCTTGTTGGCCCCCTACAACAACTGGGCCAACCGGGTGGCCATTCACCAGTTCGTACAGGACATCCCCACACGCCGGGCTCATCCCAGCTATGGCGCTTTGAAACTCGTCCAGGACGGACTTGTCAAACTGGAGGATGTCCCGGTCAAGATGATCTGGGGCATGAAAGACTGGGTATTTACGGGTGAAGTCCTCGCAGAGATGGAAAAGCGGATACCGCACGCTTCGGTCCACAGGATCGAAAACGCAGGTCATTATGTCATGGAAGAAGCGCGGGAAGAGGTGATCGAACAGATCGGCAGCTTCCTGCAATGAGCCAAGGGTCCCATCAACGCGGTTCCCGGCAAGAAGGTTCCACCCCACCCGGAAAGACAACCCGGTCGGCGGATTCGCCCCCACGCGAGGCAAACCCGAAATGGGGCACTTCTGACTGGAGCATCGGTCAATCTGCAGCATTGGCCTGCCTGATGGAATCGATGGCCCCCAAGGCGGGCAATGTGCATCGTGGAGTGGACTTTGTCGATACGACGTTTTATGACTTCCTGGTCAGCAGCATGGCGATTGAAAAAACGTTCGATTGCTCCCGGGAACTGACATTGGGACAGCTGATCCGGCAGGCCGTAGCAGCGACCGCAGAGCTGGTTGGCACCAACACCAATCTCGGGATCATCCTGCTTCTGGCTCCTTTGGCCCAATGCCGCCCTCATCCGGACCCGGAATCCATCAGGCAGGTTCTCGACCAGTCGACGGCTGAAGATTGCCGGGATCTCTACGCGGCCATCGCCATCGCCCAACCGGGTGGCCTGGGCAAGACGGAAGTTGCCGATGCCAAACAGGATGCTCCGCCCGCCGACATGAGCCTGGTGGAAGCCATGAGCCTCGCCAGTGACCGGGACTCCATCGCCCGCGAATATGCCACGTATTTTGATACGTTTTTTCAGACGGTTCTTCCCATCGTGGATTCCGCAATCCACGAACTGGACTCGCTACCGGATGCCATTGTTCACGCGCATCTCGATATCCTGAGCCGGATCCCGGACACCCTGATCGCCCGGAAATGCGGTGTCGACCTGGCAAACAGCTGCTCCGCCCGGGCCGCCCGCATCGTCGATGGATGGGCCCCCGGGACCGCCGGGTATCTGCAACAGCTTGAGGAATTCGACTTTTGGCTTCGCAGCGATGAGCACCGCCGAAACCCGGGCACGTCTGCGGACTACGTTGCGGCCGCACTGTTTACCCTGCTGCGGACCGGACGATTGCCGGCCGAAAAAATCAGGGCAATGCTGGCTTCGGCCCGCCGCCAAAAATAGAAACGGAGAAAACATGAAGGAATCCTATTACGTCGAAATTGAAAAAGAAGAGTTCACTTTCAGTGCTGCGCATTTCATCACCTTCAACGGCAACATCTGTGAAAGGCTGCACGGGCACAACTACGGAGTCCGCTGCCGAATCGAATCGCCGCTCGATGAAAACCGATACGTTTATGACTTTATCGCGATCCGCGATTCCCTGAAGGCAATCTGCCAGGAACTCGATCACCACATGCTTCTGCCGGATTCTCATCCTGCCATCCACGTGATTCAAAAAGGCAGTGAAATCGAGGTCACCTTTGAAGAACGAAGGTGGGTCTTTCCCGAGGGAGACTGCCGCATCCTACCGCTGGCCAATACCACCGTCGAATTGCTGGCACGCTACGTGGGATTGGAACTGCTTGACCGATTGCAGGCTGGAAAACACGCCGCTCCGGAGGCCTTTGAAATTGGTGTCGATGAGAACAATGGCCAGTGGGGCGTGTGGCGGCAAACCCCCTGACGCCCGCCCTTCAATCTCATGTGGGCAGGTACACCTGCACTCCCCCAGCACCGCCCTGCCCCATCGTCTCCAGAAGGCTCCCACCGGTTGAGCCTGCAAGGGACTGCAGCGGACGATTGGACTTGCCCCTCCCCGCAAGTTCTCCTAACCTCTGCAATCCCCTGGGGACATCCATGCGTAAAT
>JAYZFP010000226.1:0-16865 GCA_036336715.1 Planctomycetota bacterium | reverse complement strand
ATCCGTTTTGCCAACAGGGACCGGCACCAGCTTTTCCTCGAACCGGAGGGGCGGCAAACCCGGGAAGTCTATGTCAACGGCATTTCCACAAGTCTTCCACGGGATGTGCAGGATGAAATGTTCAAGCTGATTCCCGGGCTGGAAAAAGCTCAAATCATGCGCTACGGTTATGCCGTCGAATACGATTACTGTCCGCCTGATCAGCTGAGCCCGACACTGGAGACCCGGTCGGTGGAGGGCCTTTACTTTGCCGGGCAGATCAACGGGACAACCGGATACGAGGAGGCAGGCGCCCAGGGATTGATGGCGGGCGCCAACGCGGCTCTCAAGCTCGATTGCAGGGGACCGTTTCTTTTGGCCCGTGATCAGGCGTACATCGGGGTGTTGATTGATGACCTGGTGACCTCAAGCGTTGACGAACCCTACCGGATGTTCACCAGTCGGGCGGAGTATCGCCTGCTGCTCAGGCAGGACAACGCGGACCGCCGCCTGACGCCTCTGGCTGCCGAGTGGGGGCTGGTTGACGCTCGGCGATCCGGAATTCTGCAACGGAAAAATGACCAGATTCAGCGTGGAATCGCGGCTTTGTCCGCAGGTCGAAAAGGGGAGGGGACGCTGGAAAAGTACCTCCGTCGGCCTGAGGTTGATTGGAGCGAAATGGTGGAGCTCTGTCCGGAATTGGCTTCCATTGAAGAGGATGCAGCCAGCCAAATCGTCAATGACGTCAAGTATTCCGGCTATGTCGAAAGGCAGCAGCTGCAGGTGGAAAAACAGCATCGACTGGCTGAAAAGAAGATACCGGAGTCCATCGACTACAACACCATCATGCACCTCCGGGCCGAAGCAAGAGAAAAATTCAACACGTTTCGTCCGCTGTCCCTCGACCAGGCGAGTCGTATTAGCGGCATCACGCCTGCGGATGTTGCACTTCTGATGATCCACATTGATCAGGGTTAACGGCTCGGAACGCTACTGTTCGAACCGCTGACGATGCGACTTCCAACGGCATCCTGCTCCAACAGTTGCCCCTCTGTAAGGAGCCTCGCAAGCTCTTCTCCCGGCCTCTTCTGCGTGTGGGTTCAGTTTGGAAGGTGACCGTTTGATCCGGAAAAACACCCCGATAATAGGCGCAACCTGCACAACTGGGAGTTACTTTTCCGGTCTGTGGCAATTCGGATCAACGGATTCTCCAACCCCCCAGCGAAGAACTAGCTTTCATTGAAAGAGGGGATTGGATGAGCAAATGAAAAAGATCATACGCAAACTGACTCTGTTTTTCTCGGAAGAGGTTGCGGCCACGGCCGTCGAATACGCAGTGATGCTGATGTTGATCATCGGCATGTGTATCACGGCCATTCAGCTGGTTGGCGGACCTGTGACCGGATTCTGGGCACACAGTCAGGATGAAATTGAAAAAGCAGTGAACGCCGGGGAGGAATGAAATTGAACGCTGAAAACCGTAAACAGCTTTGCGTTGAGGAAAAGATCCAAAAGGGAATTGTCACCAGGTTTGTGATGTACATTTCCTTTTCTTTCCTGTTCATCACCCTGCCTGTTTCGTTTGTTCAGGCCTGGTTGGATCCTTCCCGCTACTGGCATACTCATTTCATCAATGTCTGGGTCGACTACCTCCCGCTGCTGATCTGCCTGACCCTGTTCGTTCCCTTTGCAATTGTCGATCTGCTTCGTTACACCAACCGTATCGTGGGGCCGATCTTTCGATTGAAGAGTGAACTGAAAAAAATGGAAGACGGGAAATCGGTACAGGAAGAATTGAATTTCCGGGCAAATGATTTCTGGCACGAGCTTGCGGACGATTTCAACCAGTTGGCCGAGCAGGTTCATCAGTTGAGACAGGAAAATAAAGAGCTGTCTGCCGAACTGGCAAAGAAATGACACAGGTCGTGGTCGCAATGCCGGCCACGAATCCGGGGCCAGTCCGGGGTGCCTCTTTGGGGTTTCGCTCCCGGGTATCGCTCCGGAATCACGTGCAAAAACGGGCTGCATTCATACAGCCGAGAGTTACTCTTTTCGCACCCGGACTTTGAGTCGCTGCAGGTTTTCCTGGAGCTCTTCAAGTTGTCGCCCAATCTCGTCGATGTCATCCTCGAGATCAGGTTCCATGCCTGCCTTCCGTTTGGCCAGCTGTTCCTCGCGGTCACGCTCCGCGCGGGCTTCGTCCATGCTGTTGATGATTACACCGATAAAAAGGTTCAGCATGATCATGGTTCCAAACATGACAAAGCTGACAAAATAGGTGGCACCCACAATGGGTGATGCGCCCGAAACCCGGTTGATGCCGGTTTCGTTTGTTGAAAGTTCTTCGTATCCACCATAGCTGTCGCTGCCGTACATGTTGATGTACATCACATCCGTCCAGTCTTCGAGGGTCACAACACGGAACAGGGTTAACATGGCCCGCGGCAGATCGCAGAAATGAATGGGGTCGTTTTCGCGGAACAGGAACACCCCCATGACGGCATAAACATAGAAATTCAGCGCCAGCAGAATTCCGACATACCCCATCGAGGGGATACTGCGAATCAGGGCTCCCACAATCAACTGAAGCTGAGGCACAGCGGTCATCAACCGCAACGCCCGCATGATTCTTGCAAGCCTCAGGACGGCCGCATAGGAGGCATTCACAGGCAGGAAACAGACGACGACGATTGAGAAATCAAAGACGTTCCAGGGGTCCTTGAAGTAACGTGAAAAGTTACGGCCGTGCTGTCCTATCTTGATGACCGCCTCAACCACAAAGATCCAGAGAACGACCTGGTTCATCAGTTCGAGCCAACCGGTAGCTTTCCTGAAATCTTCGACAGCCGCAGCATCATCGGTCGAGGGTTCGGGGTAATAGGTCTCGATGCCGACCAGAGTGGCTGCCAGCAGGATGATTGCGAGGATAAAGTGCTGGAAGGCTCCCGATTGGGCCATCTTTTCACAAGTCGCGGAAAAGCCGCTCGCTGATTCCCTGGTTTCCTCTGAATCTGCCATAACTCTCTCAACAGGCGATTAATTACCTCAGGAAACTACTTTAAACGGTTTGGGAGCGCTTATCGAGGCCTTCTTTCATGGAAGCCCAGGGGCCGAAATGGTTCCCTGTCATCGCGGAGAAAGCAACAGCAGGCATAGACCTGTTTTCTCAGGCTGGCCGGGGTTGCGCCGGCTTCCTGTGAGCCTGATTGCGGGCGGATTCAATTGTCGTATGGCAAGGAGGGTGCGCAGGGCCCCCGATTCTCCCTGGTTGGGTGGCAATATCTGAAACCGAAACCTGGATGGGAATATCCAAAAGTCTTTACCGAAATGAAAAGGGCGTGTATCCAATAGGTTTAGGGTCGACGTCAAACAGGCGACTGCGCAAAATCGAAGACTCCCACCTTGGTGAGTGACAGTGGAGCTGCGAAGAAAGAAGCGGTTCTGAGAAGCTGCTCAGACCGCAATTTCGCCACGGGGCACACTGGCTTTCGAGCTACCACGTTGTTATGAATCCGGGGTGCTAATGAAACCGTTCCTGATTACAGGGTTGTCGAGATAAACATGTCCGATATCTACTGGGGTATTCTGATCATGATCGCCGTTTCGGCGCTATTCTTCTGGTTTGCCATCATTGTCAGCTCCCGTTTTCCCCGCAAGGTGGCCGATCTCTTTGCCGTGTTCACGATGGTCGGCTTGATGCTGTATATCGGTCTTCTTTGGGACAAGGCGGAGGTTTCCTGGTTTGTACCCTATTCCAACGCGATTATCGTCGGTAACTGGTTCCCACTGATAACGGCTGTTCTCAGTGCGCTGGTTTATCACCGGATTCCAGGTTTGAAATTCCGGAAGCTGGGTATGGTTTTCCTTTTGAACCTGGTCGGTTTCTACGCCCTGGTCCAGCCGGTCCTCGGCGTCACGCCGGAATGCCACGACGAGCGGGATCATCTCAACCTTGCCCGGCAAACATCCCAATACACCTGCTCACCTACCAGCGCGGTTAACCTGCTGAGGATTTACGAAATTGGATCCAGTGAATCCGAAATGGCTGAACTCTGCCTGACGCGGTCCTCGAGGTCCTGGATGGGACTCCAGCTGGATGAAGGGGGGACCTCCTGGATGGGGTTGTACCGGGGCCTGAAACTCAAATTGGTAAAACGTAATCTGGAACCGATGTTTTTTTCACTTTCCTATGAGCGTTTTCTTGAGCAATACACAGGCCCGCTGATCATCAGCCTGAAACTGGAGGAGTCTCTTGAGAAAAAGGACCCGAACCGCTACCAGGCGTTACTCAATGCAGGTTGGCAGCCGGGTGTCGAACACAATGTGGTTTTTCTGGACATCCGTCAGGGCTATGCCCTGATTCTCGATCCCAAGGTCGGGGTGGAGCAGATGCCAATCGAAGATTTTCAGGCATTGTGGGTCGGGAGGGGGATCTACCTCGAGGACGGCTGAGAGCCTCCGGAGCGAGCCTGTTTCCTGTTCACTGGACACAACCTGGACCCGGATGCCTGCCAAAGGCCGTTTGGCATTCCCGGAAAAACGATTCCTTGCGAGGCAGGCAAACGCGACGCGAATGACCTGTTTTGCACGATACCGGCCAGCCGGTGAACGCTCTACCAGTCCAACAGGATCCGATTCGCAGAGGACCCGATTCGCAGAGGGCTGCCAACAGGGGTTCTACGCTCAGCGTTTTCTCGAGGCTCCCCGTCGCTTCATCCATTTTTCGAACCACTCGGCTTCTTCCCGGTCGATTGCCTTGTCGCCGTTGGAGTCCGCACGCTGGATGATTCTCTGCATTGGAGGGGGCATTTCTTCAAGGCTGACCTTGCCATCCTGGTTCCGGTCGTGTGACATGAATCGTTCCACCGTGAATCGACCGCCCCGGTTGGGGGACATCGAGCCCGGCCTCCCCCGATTTTCGCCAGGGCGTCCGGCAAATTTCCTTTCGCCACGACGGGCCGAGCCGGCGTCCCGGTCCGATTCCAGTGAAACCAGGTATTGCTGGCTGACCGGTTTGCACCAGCCTTCTGTATCGCTGCAGGCAAAATACTTTACCTCGACCCGGAATTCAGCCGGGGATTTGAGGTTCCGTGCCGTCAGGACGAATTCACGAGGATCAACATCCGATTGCACACTGACCTTTGCAAATTGTCCGGACGGTGCATCGAGAGCCTTCTGCGAAAGTCCGGTGATTTCATATTCCATTGGAGCTGCGAGATTATTCCAGTGAACCTTGTGGATGGGGTCCAGGTGAAACCCGAGATAGATCTTGCCATCCCCTTTGCCGATTACGTCAGGTTCAACCTCCACCCGAAGTTTGACGTAATAGGGCTCCTTGCTCGACTGCGGCGTCACCTTGACAGGACGGAGTTGCGCCGGAATTTCAGGGCGTTTGACGACCCCCTGCTGATGGGCCGGTCGGGAGGGGGCTTCTGTTTTCAGCTTTATCCGGGAAGCAGGGGTCGGGTTGTCCACAGGGCCCACCAGTTTTTCCAGGTCGGCCCGCAGGGATTCGGGGTTACTCCAGTCCCGCAAAACAACGATCTTTCCCGTGGGATCGAGGATAAACTCCGAGTTGGGGCGATCGCCCAACGCATGCTTCAGACCGTTTTCCATGTTGTCGCTGATCCAGGGGATCGTATTGCCGAGTTCCCGGTATGCCTGCCGGATGTGGTCGACCCGTTCTTCAAGAGTGAATGGTGCAACATACGAGCGGGAGCCTCCCTCGGGATGTGCAAGTGACTTGTAGATGAAATAAAACCTGACACCTTTGCTGGCATAGTCCTTCTTGATTGCCTCCAGACCGGGGACATTTCGAATGAAAGGGGGTCATGTCAGGCAACCGAATGTCAGGACGGTATAGCTTCCCTTGAGGGAAGATGTGTTGAATTCTTTTCCCTGGTCGTCAAAAACCTTGACTGCTGGCATCTGCATTCCTTCCCTGATTCCCGAACGATTGAGTGTCGAGGCACCGCTGCTCCCAGGGCGACTCTTTCCGGAACCCCCGGGCCTTGGAAATGTGCCTCGCCCGGGTTGGCCATGGGCCGTTTGGCCGGCCAGTACCACCAACAAGAGGCCCATCGCGAGGGAGGTCAGCTTTTTATCTCTTTTCATGGCTTTTTTCCTGTGAACCAAAATTCGGGCAAGATTTCTACCCGGAGGGCTGGCTCGGCGTTAGCGGCTGTTTCCTGCCCCACGATAACAGAACGTCCATCCGGTGGAATGAAGACAGGAATTTTTTCCCTGTAATTTCCAGGTTTCCGAATTTTATCTCCATAAATAGGCGGCATCGGATACGTAGCTGGCAGCCGTTTCTTCAGTGATCATTCCGTCAATCATCAGTCTTTTGATGGAATCATCGAGAGAAATCATTCCATCCTTTCCCCCAGTCTGGATGTTGTTGTCGAGAGTTTCGAGTTTTCCCATGCGGATACCGCTGGCAACCGGCAGGTTGTTGATCAGGACTTCCAGGGCAAGTTCCCGCTTGGAACCGTCTACGCTGCTGGGCAGGAGGTGTTGGCTGATCACTGCCCTCAAGCTGAGTGCCAGTTGCGCCCGGACTTCGGCTTGCATGTTTGACTCAAAAAGATCCGTAAAACGTGAGATCGCGCCTTTTGCATCACGGGTGTGAAGGGTGGACAGCACCAAGTGACCGGTTTCCGCAGCGCTCAGGGCAATCTGTGCGGTTTCACGATCACGAATTTCCCCAACAAGGATGATGTCAGGGTCCTGACGCAATCCGTACTTCAGTCCATCGGCAAAGGAGATAACGTCTTTGCCAACCTCCCTTTGAGTGATTACGGAGGTGCGGTTCCCGACGGTCCGCGACTCAAAAAGGTATTCGATTGGTTCCTCAATCGTGATGATCCGTTTTCCTCCCATTGAAATAAAAGAGTCGATCAGCATCGCCAGGGAAGTTGTTTTTCCCGATCCGGCCACCCCGGAAAACAGGATGATTCCATTTCGGAATTTCCCGAGTTTTTGGGCCAATTCATGGGGGAAATTGGCCCAGGAAAAATCGGGTATCCGGTTTGGAATTACCCGAAAACAGGCGCCAACCTGATCGCCGGCATAAAAATAGTTGGCACGATAGCGGAGCGGAGCACCGGGGTTACCATCCCCTGGCTGAATTTCCAGGGCAAAGTCAAGATTTCGTTCCGAAGCGAATCGGTCGTGGTATTCTGATGGGCAGACCTCCATCAGCAGACGTTCGGTGTCGCTTTTTCCCAGGACATCGAATTCAAGTTCCACGAGTTGTCCATGTTTTCGCGCGACCGGCTTTGAACCGGAAACCACATGCAGATCAGAGGCACCGGATTCAACAGTGGTCCTCAGGCAGGTTGCAAGGTCGAGTGCGAGGCTGGCAGGCTTTGAATTCATGAATCGGGGACTCACCATCGGGTAATGGCTGATAATTTATTCACCGGGTGCAGGCACCTGGGGCAGGTTGGAAGTAACGGATTACTGCCTCCAGGTAACAGCGGCATTGCCGGCGTGACAGTTTCCTAAACACCTTGAAAGTCGCCGGGTCTCGCGAAACCCGGTTGTCTTTCATGACATGCTCCAAAATTTGCATCCTTCAGCTGGCGTGCCGCTGTTGCTCAGGGCTGTCTGTTTTTTGAATCGAGTTCAGCAGGGAGTTCCTGCTAAAAGGCTTGCGAGGCAGAGTTTCCCCTTTCAGGAAACGGGGCAGGTTTTCAAGGACTGAGCTGTGGCCCGTGCAGTAGACGACCCTGAGATCCGGATTTTCACTTTTGAATCTTCTGCCCATTTCGAATCCCGTGGTTTTCCCGGGCGCGCGTTTCGTCCAGCGAGTAGAACTGTTCTACTGAATGGATCACGCTGGCTGGCTGCGTTTTGCCTTCCTCAAGCTCCTGGCTGACAACCCGGGAATGGCAAAAGTGAGTCAAAAGAACCGAAATGAGCAGGAAGCTCAGTTGCATTCATTTGTCCATCTCACTCTCAATATCGTCCCTAAAAAGAATGGCTTGCAAAAACGCTACGGCAAATGAATCGACTGGCCTGATTTTCCTCTGCAGTGTTCCCTTGTGCTCTTGCGATTCGGGTTTTGCCAGCCTTGCCTTTGCCGATAATCCTAGAACCTGCCTTTCCCTGAATAGACTGCCGATTCGGTGACTACCTGATCCATGTAGATGTCATGGGGAGCGGTAAGAATGCGGTCAAACAACTGGCACTCGTAGCAGAGGGCGATCAGTTTGCATTCAGGCCTTACCTTTTCCATCAGGCGATCGTAATAACCCTGTCCATTGCCCATGCGTCCTCCCTCCCGGTCAAACCCGACCCCGGGCACCATTACCAGGTCCAGTTCTTCGGGCTGAACCTCCTTTTCGGGGTTGCCCCAAAGTTCACGGGGCGGTTCGAGGATATTCCATTTTCCAACAACCATTTCCTCCAGGCTTTCCATTCGCCAGAGGCCAAGCTTGTTTTCTCCGTTCTCGTCTTCGGTACAGTAGGGAACGATGATCGTTTTTTCTTTACGGTTGACCTCCTCAACCAGTTGATCTTTCGTACGTGTCTCACTGCGACAATGGATGTACCACATGATCGTTTGAGCATCCCTGTATGCATCGAGCTCCATAAAGCGTTTTACGGCCTGCTGACTGACATCCTTTTTGTTTTCCTGGGCAGCGCGACGGTCGTACGCTTCCCGTCGCATCAAGGATTTTTTTTCCAGGATCGCTTCCAGGTTTTCAGGTTCCGGTTTGGAGACAGGAAGCTGTTCGTTTTCTGTGGTTTTGGTCACGTTTAATCAATCCGTTTTCAAGATTAGTCGGCGTGCCGTGTACGATTGTCGACCGGACCGGCGTGAGTTGGTTGGCTGTCAACAGGAATCATCGAGGAGGGACTTCGGTTAAGGTGCCGTATTCACTCGAAAATTCTTTCCATAAAACAGGGTCGTTCAGGAAGCATTCAATTCAAATGCAAGTCGGGATCCGGCGGGTTAGAATCACCGAAGACCGAAAGGGGTCCATTGGACGCTTCCTGTTGTACCATCAGCCATGTTGTACCATCAGCCCTGTTGTACAACGCATAGCAAAGTTCAATCGCAAAGTTCAATCGCAAAATCGTTTCAGAAATCCGCTGCCATGGAAACCAGCCTGACACTTCTCCAATCTATCAAACAACAGGGAGACTTTGAATCATGGGAATTATTGGACAGTATTTATTCTCCGATGATTCGCCGCTGGTTGAAAAGGAGTCACGTCCGCCCGGCGGACGAGGAAGATGTGCTTCAGGAGGTGCTGCTGACTGTTTCCAGGAAGATCAGTTCTTTTGAGCGAGGCGTTAACCGGGGATCCTTTCGCAGTTGGCTGAAAAAAATCACCGTCAATTGTTTGCGCAATTACACCCGCAAACGGGGAAATCGGGGTGACGCTGTAGGAGGATCGGAAATGGCCCTCCTGCTTCAGCAGTTGGAGGATCCGGATAGTCTTCTCAGCCAGGCTTGGAATGAAGAGCACCAGCGGTGTGTTTTTCAGCACCTGATGGCCATCGTACGGCCCGGTTTTAAACGGGAAACCTGGAAAGCGTTCTACGATACGGCCGTATCTGGAAAGTCGGCCCGCGAGGTGGCGGATGATATTGGCATGACGGTAGGTGCCGTACACACGGCCAAGTCACGAGTGCTTTCCGAGTTGCGACGGATCGGCCAGGGGCTGCTTGAGGATTGAGCGGCCTGATCGTTTGATTGTCGTCGTTGATATTGTGGCGGCGGTTGTCGTTGTGGTCGATCAGTGCCGGAAAAGTTTCCGAGAGGGAGTTGACCGGAAACAGTTGCCTTGCCGGCTGCCCGCCTTTTGCCCTGACTTGCGATGACGAGAGATTCACCGACAATAGTGCAATTCCAAGCAGGACGGAGAAGTTGATGACCGCAATTATTGATGATACCTATGCAGAGGCATTTCGCAGCGTCTACACCGAATTCCTGGTAACCGCAAGGGATCGCCGATGGCTGGATCATGCCGTTCAGGCGGCAACCGGAAACGCGTCGAGCACCATTCTCTGCGATTGTGAGGCGGGAATGGATCGTTACGTGGGGCCCGGGGGTGACGAGTCATTCGAGACTCCTGATGGTCGTCCGGGGGCCATCATTCAGTTGCACGTACCGAGATTCTGGAAAGGTCGCGCGGAAAAGCTTGAAAAAGCGGCCCTGGTCAGAATCAGTCAGAATATATTGACCTGTCCGACAGCCAGTTGTTTTAACCTGGTGGACGGCGACGACTATTTCCACATGGGCCGAAAGGTCGCCTATTTCGGGAACGGATACCAGAAGAGAATCGAGAGGTTTGGCCGCAAGATGTGGTGGATTCCGATCCTGGGTGGAGAGTTCATCCTCGACAGGCGGCTCGGTTATCGAAATGGACTGATGGGAGGGAATCTCTGGTTCTTTGGTGAATGTGTCGATTCTGCGCTCGAAGCTGCCGAACTGGCAGCGGCTGCCGTGCAGCAGGTGCCGGGAACGGTTCTGACGTTTCCCGGAGGGATCGCCGCCAGTGGATCCAAGGCAGGAAGCAACTACAGTTTTTCCATTGCCAGCACCTATGAAAAATTTTGCCCCCTTCTCCGCGATCAGGTAGAGACCGGTCTTCCGGACGGGGTAAACAGTGTGATGGAGATAATCATCAATGGACGGGACATGGAGTGTATCGTGGAGGCGACTCAGAAGGCGATCGTGGCCTCGCGCGAAGTCGAAGGGTTGAAAATGATTTCCGCCGGAAATTACGATGGTAAGTTGGGCAAGAGTTTTATCTATTTGCATCCGGAAAAACAGCCGGTAGCCTAGCCGGCTGGCAGGAAGGGCTCAGGCCGGTTGGCATCGCCATCGCCGTAGGTCAGATCGAGATTTGCTCCCAGACAAGGTTTGCTTAAATGACGGAAATTCCAGACAGGCTTTCCCTTGCCGATCTTGCTTCGCCGCAGCAATTCGAAGTGACCGCATTTGATTTGCCTGAACAGGATGTCATGAGAATGAAAGTTCTCGGGATCTGCACGGGTCGTACAATCCGGCTGGTTCAGGGGGGGGCACCAATGATTGTTGAAGTTGACGGAGCGTGTATCGGGGTCTCTCGAAGGCTTGCGGCAGGTGTCTGGGTAGAGATCGTCCCGGAGAAGCAGGATGAAAGCTGACCAGGATTCTTCTGAAAACCTGAAGGGTAGCAGTGCGGCTGTTCTGAAAGTCCTTGATTTGGCCGAACCCAAGCGGGTTGCCCTGATTGGGAATCCGAATGCGGGCAAAACAACCCTGTTTAACAGCCTGACTGGACTCCGTGCCAGGACAGCGAATTTTCCCGGGACAACGGTGGACTACCGTGAGGCCGCGATTGAGGTGTCCGGAACCACCGTTTCCCTGGTCGATTTGCCGGGAGCCTACAGTTTGCATCCCTCCAGCCCCGAAGAAGAGGTTACCGCCGATTTTGTTTCGGGTGGACCGGCGGATCTGTTGCTGGTCGTTGTGGATGCCACCAACCTGGAAAGGAATCTGCTGTTGGTCAGCGAGCTCCTGGAACGGGAACTGCCTGTGGTGGTTGCTCTCAACATGATCGACCGGGCGGAGCGGCAGGGAATCAGGATTGACGCGGATGAACTGGGGCGTGAGCTGAAATGCCCCGTGGTCGTGGTTTCGGCGCGGACTGGAAACGGGATCGAAGAACTCCGGAAGATGGTTGCCAGGCAAGTCAGCAAGGGGTGTGAGTCGGTAGTCAACCAGGACCTGTGTGGTGGCTGCCAGGGGTGCCAGTTCGCGGCTCGCCTTGATTGGGCCGAGGGCGTCGTCAGGCGAACGTCCGAAGGTCAGGGGGAGCGGCTTACTGATCGAACCCGTGCCATTGACCGTTTTGTAACCCATCCCGTCCTCGGCCTGGTTCTGTTTGCGCTGATCGGTGTCGTGATCTTCATGCTGATTTTCTGGTTTGCAGCTTTTCCCATGGATGCCATGGATGCCCTTTTCGGCTGGGCTCAAGCGACTGTGGGATCCCTGATTCCACCTGGAGATTTCAATGGGTTGATTACCGATGGGATCATTGGCGGCGTGGGAGGGATGCTGATTTTTTTACCGCAGATCATGCTGCTGTTTTTCATGATTTCATTGCTGGAGGATTCCGGTTACCTCGCACGGGCAGCATTTGTCATGGACCGTGTGCTTTACCATGTCGGTTTGCCGGGTAAGGCCTTTGTGCCGATGCTTTCGGCGCACGCCTGCGCGATTCCGGCCGTGATGGCGAGTAAAGTCATTGATGACTGGCGGGATCGCTTGAAAACGATTCTGATTCTCCCCCTGATGACCTGTTCTGCCAGGCTTCCCGTCTATGCCATGGTCGTCGCTATCCTGTTTCCCCAGCAGCCGGTCTGGGCTGCCCTGACATTTGCGGCCGCCTACAGTTTGGGGATCCTGATGGCGATCCTGATGGCTTTTCTTCTGAAGGTTTCCCTTTTGCCGGGGCCTACCCGTCACCTGGTGATTGAATTGCCTCCCTACCGGTTTCCCTCTTTCCGAAACGCGTTGTTTGCCAGTTTCGATCGTGGAAAAATCTTTGTCAAAAAGGCGGGAACGGTCATCCTGCTGTTTTCCATCACGCTCTGGATCCTGGCGACCTACCCCAAGACAGAAGAAGACAAGCTGGTTGGATCACAAGCCACCCGTCTCGCCCAGTTGCAGGAACTGGACGGCAGGGATCCTGCCGGGGATTCCGACCTGGCAGGACGCTATCTCGCGACCCTGGAAAGCGAGAATTCGTTTGCCGGCAGGATCGGCAAGACGATCCAGCCCGTGTTTGCTCCGCTCGGATTCGACTGGAGGACCACTGTCGGAGTGCTCAACAGCTTTGCTGCCAGGGAAGTTGTGGTCTCAACCCTGGCCATCCTTTATGGTGCGGATGAGGATGATGAAGGTCAGCTCACCACCTCGCTCAAAAATGCCAAAGATGAAGAAGGTAGCCCGGTTTTCACCGTACCCACCTGCCTCAGTCTGCTGGTCTTTTTTGTCCTTGCCATGCAGTGTCTGCCGACTACTGCTGTCGTCAAACGGGAGACCGGTGGTTGGAAGTGGCCCCTTTTTCAACTGGTTTCCATGACACTGCTGGCCTACGGAATGGCTTTCCTGACCTACCAGCTGAGCTCGCTTTTCGTCTGACGGCATCAAGCTCCAGGCAGGGGATCGCAGTACCGATTTCAAGGAATGCTAATCGAGGTCGGCGTCCCGCTGGAAGCAGTTCTCGATGACGGTCGGTGAGACTCCCAGTTTGCTTCCAATATTGTGGATATATTGACGCTCTTTCTGAGTGACCCGTCCGTCGCAAACAGCCAACAGGCAGAGGTCTCGAAGGAGTTGAGTCTTGCGAGCGGGTGAAACCGACTGATTGGCATCGGCAATCCTTTTGTCCAGCAGGTCTTCCAGTGCCTCGAAGTCGAGATTTTCGGAATAGGATCCAGGGCCAAACAGGGAATCGAAGGCTTCCATTTCCTGCTCCTTGACTCCGCCCGAACAGCGGATCAGGCCCAGTCCGGCTGCGAACAGAACGCGTCGCATGGTTTCGGCGACTTCCGATTTTTCGTCCAGGTAGTTGGGGGACATCAATCCCATCAGGTCGTGGCAACGTGATTCAAGTTGGTCGCGGCTGATGCCTCCATCCATGACAAGGTTTGACGAAAAGAAGCTCTGCAGTGCCTTGACCCTCAGGGGGGTAAAGGGGTGCGTCATGAACCAGTCAGAGCTGGCCTCGGTCTGTTTTCCCCTTGGAGTTTCCAGGTCCATGGCATCTGCCTGCGCAGCGAAATCATCAATGTTGATTTCAATCAGGTTGGTGGTCAGTCCCGAAGCCAGCTTGAAAAGTGCCCGGGCGGAGGAATTCGCGTCAGCAGTGCAGAGTGCACCGGCCCGGTCTGCTGATATTTCCGCGTAACGGGACCAGGCGAACAGTTGCAGTGCCAACCTCGCGGGGGCCGGGTTCTGGCCATTGACCAGGTAGCCGATCGGGATGTCATGATGTCGGAACAGGTGGTGACCCAATTCGTGTCCCATCACGAATAGCAGCTCCTGTTCGTCAAATTTTTCCAGGATCGAACTGGAAAACATCAACATCAGCCTCCCATCCTCGGGCTTGATGCATGCGGCGTTGAATTGTGGTGAATTGTAGACAAAAGCTTCCAGCGGAATGTCCATCTGCAGAGTGCTGGCGCAGGATGTCAGCATGTCATGCAGTTTTGGTGACATGGAACGGGTGAGCCGCAGCGAAGTCGCCAGGAGCTGCCTCCTGACACTCCGGTCCGGCTGTTCCTCCATTTTTTCACAGACCGCCTGAACCTCTTTTTCCTTGAGAAGTTTTTCGTGCAGGTCCTGATCACCTTCACAGCGAAAGCCGGGTTGCATCATGATGGATCCATTTTTGGATAGCGGGGACAACGGTCTGGTGGCCGGGCAGCCGCTCAGTCCAGTTTCTTCAATTGGACGTTTCGGAATTCACAGGGATGGCTTTCGGCTTGCAGCGATATATATCCTTCGCTGAGAATCAGGTTTCCATCCCGGATCAGCTTTTTGGCCATTCCGTCCCGCGGGTCAAGTTGAGGTTTGTCGTATTGAAGTACCACTTTGCCGTCGATCCTGTGTTTGATCAACTCGCCACCACGGACTTCGACCTCGACGGTCACCCATTGTTCGCCATGGTAGGTCTTGGACGAACTACTATTGCAATGGCTGGTAATCAGACGGTTGTTCATCACCACGTTGGTCCCCGGTGTGCAGAGGTTGGCCGTGGTACGCTTTCCCGAGCCGAAGCCGCCCAACAATTGAACCTCGATGGATACCGGAAAATCCTGATCGAGTGTCATGGATTTCGGGTCCTGGCAATGCAGCATGATGCCGCTGTTCCGCCGCGCCCACCCGGGGCCTCCGGGGCACTGTTTGCCGATGAACCTGTATTCGCAGCGAAAGATGTAATTGGAGAATTTTTCATCGTAAAAAAGATGCCCAAAGCGTTCTTTGAATTCGCCGTATTTTTCGAAACCGACCTGGATCTTTCCATCTTCTACCCGAAAAGTGTTTCCGAAATTGTCTCCCAGTTGGTGTCCCCGGATCTTGGGGGTCCAGCCCTTGAGGTTCTTGCCATTAAAAAGTGAAATCCAGGGTGAATCCGTTTTGGCAGAAGGTTCCTCCTGGCCTGAAACGAAAGGGCTCAAAGCGGGGCAAATTGTAATCAAAAGCAGGGAAAGGCAATTGCGCATGAAGCAGCTCCAGGGGATGGTTGACCTTCCATCAATGTAGTCGATGCACCGTAGCGATTAAAGCATTGGGGGCCTCGCAGCAACCTGCATCCAATCGGGTGGACTCGCAAGGGCGGCCGGGTATCCGGAAAAGTTGCATTTGCATCAATGGCTGGATCTCAGGGGCTGGGTGAATCATCATGACCGTTGGCAACGCCGGTGTGGATCATGAATTCTCTCGGGAGCCAAACCAGAATTTGAGTAAACGCCTTTTGAACGGGGTCAGCCTCGACTTCTGGTAGAGGTCTCCCATTTTTCTGATCGCTTCGGCATGCGTGGGGTAGGGGAAAATCGATGCGCTCAATCCCGAGAGGCCAATCCGGTTGGTGATCGCCATCGAAAAGTAGCCGATCAGTTCCGAGGCCCGGTGACCCACTATGGTGGCACCGAGGATCCGGTCCTTGCCCCGGGCGGTCAGTACGCGGATGAATCCATTGCTCTGACTGTCCAGCACTGCCCGGTCAACGTCTGCAAAAGGCAGTTCGTAGCTGTCGAACTTCAGTTTTCCAGATCTGGCCTCCTCAGCTGTGAATCCGACCTGGGCCAGTTCCGGAGAAGTGTAAATCGCTCTTGGAATCACCATTCCGGTTCCCTTTTTTCGAGGACCCGGAAAGAGTGCATTCTGCACGACGGTTCGGGCCATGAAGTCTGCCGCATGTGTAAAAGCCTGTTGTCCGGCGACCACGTCACCGGCGGCAAAGACATGGCTGTTGGTGGTTCTGAAACAAGGGTCGACCTGGATTCCCTTTCGGGTATCGAACTCGATCCCGGCTGCATCCAGTCCCAGGTCTTCCACGTTTGGGCGGCGGCCCGCAGCGACCAGGATTTCATCATAAATTTCGACTTGTTTCCGCGCGCGGTATTCGAATTCGATCTGCCTTTTGCCATCCCGGGTTGCGATGGAAAGCAGAACGCTGGGTGCCCGGATCAGGCAACCATCCGACTCCATTTGTGTTCGCACCAAATCGGCGGCATCCTGCTCTTCCCGGGGCAGGATCCCGGTTTGTGTTTCAAAGACGGTAACCTCTGACCCAAGGCGTCGAAAACACTGCGACAGTTCGCAGCCGATGGGCCCCCCACCAACCACCGCCAGTTTTTCCGGCAACTCGGTAAGTGAAAAAATACTTTCGTTGGTCAGGCAGCAGCTTTTCCGGATTCCCGGGATGTCTGGAAGGCTTGGCGAAGAACCGGTTGCCAAGCAGGCTTTTCCGAAACGGAGGATGGAATCCCCGACCCTGACGCTGGAAGGGTCGAGAAACCTGGCCTCGCCGAAGTAGACATCCACACCCAGATCGCGGAAACGCTGGGCCGAATCATGGGGCGCAAGCTCGGCACGGAGGGAACGCATGCGGGACATGACCCGGGAAAAGTCCCAGTCCGCAATCTCGCCTTTGAGCTGGCCGTCCCGCCGGGCTTCCTGGAGGAGGGCCGCCAGATTGGACGAATGGATCAGGGCCTTGGATGGGACGCAGCCGACGTTCAGGCAATCTCCTCCGAGGAGGTTCTTTTCAATCAAGGCGGTTTTGGCGCCCAGTCCTGCCGCAGCGGCTGCGGTGACCAGGCCAGCAGGGCCCCCCCCGATAACGAGCATCTGGTACTTGCCGGGTGAC
>JAYZFP010000225.1:0-17414 GCA_036336715.1 Planctomycetota bacterium | reverse complement strand
AAAAAGAAAAAAAGGTTGCGGGGAGTATTGGACTTCCTTCAATGCACCGCATCTGCCCCGATGCGGCGTATATTTTCTGGAGGTGAAACCACTCATCTTCGACAGGCAGAAATCCGTTACCGCCTGGGGTAGACTCTGTTCTCTCCTCTACTCCCTCGCAACCATGAAATTTGGAATTCCATTTGATCTTTCCTGCAAGCAAATAGGGTGCCAAAACAATCAAGTCGCCTCGATTCGAATAAATTTCCATTTCAACCGGTTTTCACACGTGTTTTTCGGTTCGGCAAAAGCTGTCTTTTTTCTGCTGGCACTCAATTTAAATGCACCTTGTTCACAGGCAACTGCAACTTTTGCATGTTCCTGTTTTCATTGGCCGACTGAAAGGACCATCATCTTGCAGAGTGCAATCAAAGAGATCGTCGTGAGTTGAGTTCCAATGGAACGCATGTTGATTTTTGCGGACGCTCGGCCCTTTTCGGCCGAACCGACAAACAGTCCCGCAAGCGGCTTCCCTGGCGTCGCTCAACCCATTTTTACCGCCGGATCAACCGAATCCGTCCGCCCATGGGCCCCGGGGCATTTTCTTCAGCGTGATGGAATGATCCCATCGATCGGCTGCCGGCAGAGAGGAGCAGCTCCCAAAGCCCTCTCCTTTTTGGCTGGAATGCCATCTCTTTTTTGGAGCGGGAATCAGCTCGAACAGGGCATCCAGCGAACGTTAAAGGAACGGATCGATGGACCGTTATTGAATTCGGGACCCTCCCGTGCAACGGTCAGACTGAAGCAAGTCCTCAACGACCGGGCCAGCGATCCTGAATTTCCCGAATCATCAGTTCCCTGAAATCGATATCCGTGGTCGGATCGTGCCCCTGGATCATGACAGTGCCTCCCTCCAGCCGAAGTCCTTTTCGCGGGTTGGAATCCGCTTTTCGCTGATCCGTCCAATCGCAGACCTGGGTTCCGTTTACCCAGGTCGAGATGTGGGGGCCATCAACAATCAGGGTCTTGATGAACCACTCCTGGTCCCCGGCGACGATCAACCTGGCGTTTTTTCTTCTGAAAATACCACCCGTCCCGCAATCTTTGGGTCGCATTCTGTCATTGGCAATCATCTCGTTCTGGATCTGACTTTCGTAACCGTTCATTTTTTCACCCGGTATGCAACGGAAAAAGATGCCGGAATTCAAACCGGGCGCATTGGTTTTCACCTTGAGCTGCATGACAAAATTACGGTAACTCCCCCTGGTTTCCAGTTGCCCGGGGCCATCCTGGACGTTGAGGATTCCACCCTTGACCAGAAACCGGCTTTTCATGTCCGGGTAGGTCTTCCAGCCAGCGAGACTCTTGCCATCAAACATCGGGGCCATCCCCTCAGGCTTGAGAATGAGATTTCGAAACGCGACAGGCCCCTCGTTGAACTGCAAACCGATATACCCTTTTCCGAGGTACTTTGGATCAACATAGGTGGCCGTTTCCATCCCATCGATGAGGACAGTCACTGCCCTGCCGATACAGCGGATCTCCATGGAATGCCAGGCGGAGTAGTTAAAGTCCGGAAGCGGTTTTCCCTTGACCCTTCCGACGATTGATCCTGTGGGATAGGGATTGGAAGCAGGCGCAATATTGATTTCATAACAGTCCCGGGCAGGATCACGGGGGGATGGACTGGTTCGCAGGAACACCCCGCTGTTGGTGTCTGCAGCGGCCTTGAATTCCAGTCGCAGGGTAAACTGGTCGAATTGTGTGGTCGTGCGGAAAAGGCCCGCTTCACCCTCTGAAACAGTCAATTCCTTCTGGTTGTCGCATCGCCAATTGGCCCGGGTCACTGCCCGCCAGCCAAAACGGGTATCCCCGGAGAAAAGATTGATCCAACCGTCAAAAGCGTCATTTTTGGAAACCTGATTGACGTTTTTGAGCTCATCCCCGACGACAACATCGTGGCAGCCGGTCCAAACGACGAACCAAAGCAAGAAAACAGCTATTCGCATGCTGGGGTGACCTAAGATTTGAATAGTAAGTGATTTGAAATAGACTCAATGCCGGCAGTTCGGTGAGACTGTTTTCCCACAGGCTGCATTCCTTTTTCCGTCAGAGAAAAGCTGTGCCCCACGATTCCGCCAACCATCGGCATTATACCCTCCTCACAGGGGCGACTGGACTCCTGGGGCGTTACCTGGTCAAGGACCTGCTTCTGTCCGGCGTCCGACTGGCCGTGATCGCACGCAATTCAAAACGGGCCTCGGCAACCCAGCGTATCTCGGACATCTGCAGTTCCTGGGAGAAGGAGCTTGGGCAGCAATTCCCACGCCCCGTAACGCTGGCAGGTGATATCCGTTTTCCGGACCTGGGTCTGAGCGAAAATGACCGAAACTGGATTCAGTCCAATTGTAACACCTGCATTCACAACGCGGCGATCCTGGATTTCCGAAATGCTCCCCGCGACCAGGAACCCTGGGTGACCAACCTGGGGGGAACCTCCAACCTGGTCGCCTTTGCCCGGAAACACCAACTCGACAATTTTCATTACGTCTCCACTGCCTACATCTGTGGCAACCGGACGGGCACCATATTGGAAAATGAGCTCGACTGCGGGCAGGAATTCCGCAACGACTATGAGCGGAGCAAATTCCTGGCTGAAAAGCATGTCCAGGAAGCAGATGGGTTCGCATCCAAGACCATCTATCGACCGGCAGTGATCACCGCGGATTCCAGGACAGGCTACACAACCACCTACCACGGCCTGCACCTCTATCTGCGTTTGATGTCGATGCTGGTCCCTGAAGTCGAGCCCGATGAAAACGGAATTCGTCACACCAAAATCCGCCTGCCCATGACCGGGGAGGAGCGCCGCAATGTTGTAACCGTGGACTGGGTTTCCCGTGTCATTACTGAGCTGTTTGCCAACAGGGAGGCCCATGGAAAAACTTTCCACCTTTCACCCGAAAGCAAATTGACGCCGCGTACGGTCATCGAGGCATGTTGCAAGTATTTCAATTCCACCGGTGTGGAATTCTGCGGTGGAAACAACTCGGGGGTGGTCGAGCAGGGAGATTTTGAGAAGAGCTTTCTGCCAAACGTAGGTATCTACAATTCCTACGATCGCTGTGATCCCGTCTTCGATAGCCAGAACCTGCAACGTCACGCCTCGGAAATTGAATGCCCCCGGATCGATGAAACGACCATTCACCAGTTCCTCAAATTTGGTGAACAGGACAAGTGGGGCAAAAGAAAACCCCAGTCGGTCCCATCCGACTTCGAGGTTGCCAATCACCTGAAATCTCTCAGGGACTATGCCCTGGCCTACCGGACGAACCAACACAATGGTTCGCAATCCGAACTCTTCTGCCTTGGTTTCGATGTCATCGGACTGGGTGGCGGTCAGTGGCATTACGATTCCGCATCCGATCAGTTCAAGCGGGGCTTGCCCGTCAAGATGTCGGCTCCGATCGTTCGCATCACAGCGGATTCACTGCAGAAAATCCTGCTCGGCAACGAGGCCAATCCAATCCTGCCAGGCGCCCCCATCAGCGAGAGCCTCCTGTCTGCCTACGTGGAAGCTGATTCCCATCTCTGATTGACTGGCACCAAGGGTACCCCGCCGTGAGTGCGACTCAGAATCGCAGCAGGACCACGCATGACGCAACTCGACGTCGAAGGCGTTGGCGTTTTCGTTCCCGCAACAGATTTCAGAGGGACTCGGCCTCTTTGCAGTCGCGGGCCTGGTCCGGATCATAGGGACCAAAATCGAGCAACTCGGTTCTACCCCTTCGAATTCTGTAGGTCACGTTTCGCCATTCAACAACACGCGACAACAGGGTCCGTCCCATTGCCATCACATAGCAAAACTGCGTCAGCGGGATCGCCAGAAAAAATCTCAGGGGATCACGACTCATCGCACCGCTCATTTTTCTAATTCCCAGCACGGGACTTTCAATCCAGTTCAACAGCCCGATGTTGCACAACTGCAGCAACACATGGGCCGCCAGGAAACACGCCGCCGCGAGAAGCAGGTTCATTGCCAGGCTGACGATCCCCAGTACCAGGGACCCCCAGGTGAGCAGTCCGGTTGCCAGCCCGTGAGCAAGCACCAGAGGCCAGCGGGGATGATGCAATCGGGCGGTCAGCAACTGCCGACTGATCCAGGGAATGCAGCGTGCCAGGGAAGTCTCTTCTTCACTTGAAATGACTGCCTCGGGAACGACTTCGATCCGACCACCCGTGCGGCGGCTGAGTTTCTGCAACATCGTGTCTTCACAGAAGCCCCGGCTCCATTCATCCAGCACGTCGGCTTCGCGTAAAAAGGAACTGCGAAGCGCGAGGGAGCCTCCCCAGGGAATTCGGTAGCAGACCATTTGAACGATCGCTGCGGTGTTCCAGATGTACCGCACCCAGCTGCCCCACTTTTGCCCGCCAACCGAAAACCAGCGAACACCTGTCGTGACGTTAACATCGCTGTCCACAAACGGCTGGACCATGGATTCCAGCCAGCTTTCATCGGGTACGGTATCCGCGTCCACCAACGCGACCAAATCAAACTCCGACTCGATCTGCCGGGTCATCGATATCAGGTGGGAACACTTGACACTGCAGGTCTGCAGGATCTCATTGTTCACCTGAACGGAAAGCAGCCCAGGTTCCTGTTGCGACATTTTCCTGGCAAGCTGCAAGCCGTGGTCCTGCTCATGGTCCCCCACCACGAAAATCTTTTTCCGGCGGTAATCCTGGGCTACCAGTGCCCTCAGGCAATCTTCCAGGGACGGATCCAGGCCGCGAACACAGAGGATAATCGCGACACTCGGTTGAAAATCATCCTTTTTCGATGTGGCTTGCCACATTTTCCGGACATAAAGCCCGACCAGAATCCCCTGCACCAGGACAAAACCGACCGTGAACAGGAAAAAAACGGTGCCGCAAACAATCATGCCTTCATCGATTCAAATTCGACCGATGGGCCTTCCTGGATGACTGAAAAATTCTCTGCCAGGCTGGCGATGGTTTCCCGGTAGGAAACAAAGTCAAACCACTCACCATGCGTCTCGAATTCGAAAACGCCGTCGTAACGGGTGCTGTCTACAAAATTACAGAACTCTCTTAACCGGAGCTCCCCTTTGCCCATGGCACAGCGGACCCACTGTTGGCCCTGCCGACAAAAATCCGAAAGCTGGATCAGCCGGACATTCTTTGAAAACCAGCCCGGGTCCAGCTCGAGGAAGGAATTGCCGATGTGAAAGAGATCGAGATTCAAACCGAGGAACACATTTTGATAGGAGTCAATCAGCTCGACACAATCGGACAGGCTGTGTGAAAACCGGGTCTGGCAAACGGGGTCCACTGCCAGCGGTTCCAACGCAAGCGAAACCCCGTACTCTTCGGCAATGGGCAGCAGTTGATCAATCGACTTTTTCGCGGCGCAGAACCTGTTTTTCCGCAGATGGCGGCGGGGACCTCCCGTGTGGACAACCAGGCACTCCGCCCCCACTGTGGCGGCGTCCTCGATGTCGCGTCGGGTTTGCCCGATCTGCTCAGCCAATGATGGACCATTGATGTCGGAGAAAAACGTTGCGCAGCCATAGCTGGAGGGAACCACCTGTTCGTCGGCCAATACCTCGCGACACTTTTCGATGCCAAACTCTCTTGCCTTGGCCCGGCAGATTCCAATGCGTTCAATGCCGCACTTTGAGTAGAACCCCAGGTCCTCGGCAAAACTCCACTGCATCGTCGTCAACTGGTTTACTGATAACTTTCGCATGGCATTGAAACAGTCGGCGGGAGAGGATTGACAGAGGAAAAACTTGACTGCCGAGACAGCGGAAATACCAACCGGTGGCCACCTCGTCCTCGAGGCAGGGCCGGTTGGCGGACTTCCCTAGTTGACCGAATCAGACTTTTTCAGACGGGTCACATAATCGGTTGTAATCGCCATGACCTCATCGAGGTAGAAGTCGCGGTTGATTTTCGTGTCGCCGTTGACCTGTTTCTCCAAGGTCTTTTCGTCTTCTTTTTCAGCATCCAATTCCCGTTCAAAGAACTTTTTTTCGTTCAAGGTGACCGTGTTCTTTGTTTTTTCCTTGATGTATTCTGAAATCCGCGATTCGAGATCCTTGAAATCCTCGGACTTGGCAATGCGGGTCTTGGACCGATCGGTCAACTCCTTGACAATTTCCGGATTCACCATGGCATTCCCGGAAAATTTCGCCGCCTTGACCTTGTCAAATTCAACGGCGTAATCGAGGTCCCCCTCACCTACATCCATGTGATCGCTGAACGAGGGCAGCACGATGTCCGCTTCCACTCCCTTCTTCTGGGTACTGGCACCACCCGGCCGGTAAAACTGGCTCTGGGTGATTTTCAGGGCTCCCCACTCTGTGGAAGGATCCTTGACGGAGGGATTCAGGTGCTGCCAGAGATTGATCAGGGATTGCACGGTGCCCTTGCCGTGAGTGGCTCGGTCACCCACAACCAGCCCCCGCTTGTAGTCCTGTACCGCACCCGCCAGGATCTCGCTGGCACTGGCGCTGAACTGACTGGTCACGACGACCAGCGGGCCATCCCAGGCCATCCCGGGGCGGCGGTCATTGTACTGGTTGACATTACCGAAAGGTCCCTTGATCTGCACGACCGGACCCCGGTCGATGAACAAACCGGTACAGCCGATTGCCTCGGAAAGTGAACCTCCACCATTCCGGCGAAGATCAAGCACAATTGCATCGACTCCTTTTTCACGAAAATCGCCAATCAGGCGTCGAAGGTCCTTGGTAGCACTCTTGTAATTCAGGTCCCCACGCTGGGCTGCTTCCAGATCAAGATAGAAGCTGGGCAGGTCAATCACTCCGACCTGGAAAGGCTTTCCGTCAGGCTTGGTTCCCTGCTCGAAAACAGCGCCGTGGGCTTCGCTGTCCTTGAGCTCGATTTTTTCGCGAGTGATCCGGTAAACCTTGACTTCGTTGTTCCCCTGCGGCATCACGCCCAGCCTGACAACCGTACCGGCTTTTCCACGGATCAGCTTGACGACGTCATCCAGGTTCATGTCGATCACATCGACCAGCTCGCCTTCGTCTTTTCCCTGGCCGACGCTGACGATCCGGTCCTCAACTTTCAGGCTCCCTTCCTTGTCGGCAGCGCCGCCAGGAACGATCCGTTTGATCACGGTGATGCCATCTTCACTTTGAAGCGAAGCACCAATCCCCTCCAGCTTGAGGGACATGGAAATCTGAAAGTTCTCATAGGTGGTTTTCGAGAAATAGGAAGTGTGCGGATCATAGGAGGTCGTGATCGCATTGGCAAACATCTCGAGAACCCGGTCGGACTTGAACTGGCTCATTCGCTTTTGAAAGGCGCGATACCTCCTGCGAAGTTTGTCGCGGGCTTCGTTTCCCTCGACCTTGGTCGCCTTGAGCACCAGGAAACTGTACTTGATCCGCTTTCTCCAGCGTTCGCGGGCCTCAGCGGCATTCTTGGGATAGCTGATACTGTCCTGGTCGGTATTCAGGGTTTCATCCCGTGTAAAGTCCAGCTTCGCGTCGATCCACTCATTTGCCATCTTGACCCGTTCGTCGATCCGCTGAAGGAAACGGTTGTAGACCGTGAAGGCAAAATCCAGCTTTCCTGATTGCAACTTTTCATCCAGGTTGGCTTCCTCACGTGTAAACTCATCAAAATCGCTCTGGTAAAAATACAATTTCCACGGATCCAGCGACTTGAAAAACTGCTTCATGGCCCGGCGGGAAATCTCATCATCCAGCGGCCGCCTCAAAAGATGCTGTCCATCGTCCCCGTCGATCATCGTGGAAATGATGATTGAGACCTGCTTGTCCACGGCACTCGGCTTAAGCTTGTCATCCGAGTGCAAAGCAGTGGAGAACAGGAAGGGGAGCAACAACAGTGAGTAGAAGCAGGATGTTCGCATGGCTTTTCCGAACGGTGGTGATGTTGTTTCCAAGGGCGGTGTGGTCGCCGGACTTTCAAATGTTAAACCCCTGCAGTCAACAAGGCAAGGTCGACATCCTGTGGCAGCGGACATATACTGGTGAAAGAGAGAAACCTGTGGCGAATCCGTCCGAAACCTTTTGCCGCAAAATTTTTTTCCAGGTTTCTCCTGCCTGTCATTTGACGATGCCTGGCACTTGCCGAGCAACCGCTTAGCGATACAACATGACCGGCACGACATGACCGACACGAAACGACCGACACGAAACGACCGGCACTTCCCTACCGCCAAAACATACCGCCGAACCAGCCAATCGGAATGGACATGAGCAAACAAGCAAAAGAGCAACGGAAAGTCTGAATCAAACCGGGCACGCCATGGATCACCCCGTTTCCTGGCTGGACCCGGGCTGAAAATACCTTCCTGCACCCGTTTCACAAAATGGCCCCTCCCATCATCTTCTTGAACGTGAAACCATGAACGCGAAAAACGCGTATCTCCGCATCACAGATGGCAACCACACGGGAGCCTGTTTCGAGCTCGATCCGGCCAATGAGAATTCGCTGGGTCGAGGATTTGAGTGCAGTATCAAACTGCAGGACAAGAAATGCTCCCGGGTACATGCCCGGATCACGACCGAAGAAGGGCTTTGGGTCATTTCTGACTGTGACAGCCGCAATGGCCTGTTTGTGGACGACCAGCGAACCGAACGCAGTCCACTGCAATTTGGCCAGGCAATTCGAATCGGTGATACCAGCTTTGAATTCTGCGAGGAAACGGACCAAACGGATCTGAACCTTGATTTCAACGAAGAACCGGCCACGGAAAAAACGGTCGTCTTCGAGGAAAAAGTACGCCCCACCGATACCAAGGACATCGCCCTGGCGATCCTCAAGCAACAGGAATCCACGGAGGCCATTTCGTTCGTTTTCCAGCTCAGCTTGCGCTTGCTGAGCATCGATGACCCGGACGAGGTTGTCCTGATCTCACTGCAAAAACTGAAGGAGCGTACCAATGCATCGGTGGCCGGATTCATGTGGCTCAAGGAAGACGGCATCCTGACACCCAAAGTCGTGCTGCCAGAATCAGCTGCCAAGCAGATCGAGCTGTCCGATTCGCTGACCAGAATTGTTACCGAGAAACAGCGGGCGGTTCGGATGGACCACCGTCACAAGGACATCGCTGAAGACGACATCCTGGCGGATCATGATTTTGCGGATTCGATCTGCGTCCCGCTTGTCTACCACGAAAAAACCCTGGGGGTCATCCACCTTTACCTGGAAGAGGGACGATTCAAGGACAACGATTACCTGGTGGCACGGGCAATTTCCGAGATCACCGTACGATCCCTGGTCAGGGCCCAGCAGCACACCTCCCTGTTGCACGAACACGAACGACTGCAGCAAAAGGTGGCTGATTCGGACGAGATGATTGGGGAAAGTCCCCCCATGGTCGAGCTGAAGAAAAAAATTGCCCGCATCGCAATGGCTTCCGGTTGCGTGTTGGTGCGTGGCGAAAGCGGCGCCGGCAAGGAACTGGTCTCCCGTGCCCTGCACAAGAACAGCCCCCGGGCGGATCGCCCGATGCTGAGTGTCAACTGTGCGGCGATTCCGGCGGACCTGATCGAAAGCCAGCTTTTCGGGCATAAGCGTGGAGCCTTTACCAGTGCGGAGTCTGATCATGTTGGCTGGTTTCAGCAGGCTGATACGGGAACCCTGTTTTTGGACGAAGTAGGCGAACTGACGCTCGAGGGACAGGCCAAACTGTTGCGGATCCTCGAGGGGCACCCCTTCCTGCCGGTAGGGGGGACCCAGGAGATTACCGTGGACGTCCGGGTCATTTGCGCCACCAACCGGGACTTGAGCGAATTTGTTGCCGAAAAGCGTTTCCGCGAAGACCTTTATTACCGTTTGAGCGTTTTCGAGATCGCGATTCCCCCGTTACGGGAACGTGGGAACGACATCGGGCTGCTGGTCGACTTTTTCCTTCATCACTTTCGACACCAGCATGGCCGGACCAACCTGCGACTGTCCGACAAATCGCGGGAACTGTTGCTGGGGTATTCCTGGCCCGGCAACATTCGCCAACTGAGAAACGTCATTGACAGTGCCGTCGTGATGGCCGATGGCAACCAGATCCGCCCCACGGACCTGGGACTGCGGGATGTCGGCACCACCCAGCTGGAATCGTTACGACTGGACTACTGGGAAAGAAAATTGATCCAGGAAGCACTCTCCCGCACCAACAACAGTGTGCCCAATGCAGCCAAACTGCTGGGACTTGGGCGGGCGACCGTCTACCGTAAAATCGAGGAATACGGCATCGAGCGCTAGGCGTTCCGGACGAAGGGTTCTTCCCGGGCATCCAGTACCCGGCACTCAATCAAAGAGATGCCACAGGTATTCGAAATGACTGTTGAATTCTCGCACCAGCTTGCGATCATTGGTCACCACAAAGTTCTCTTCGTTTCGCAGGGAAGCGCTGCGTGTCCAGTTGTAACTGCCGTTTAGCAGCCGCTGACCATCAAAGAGGGCAAACTTGTGGTGCATGTGATTGGGATCCCGGTCGGTCTTGATTGCGATCCCACTCTGTTTCAGATGCTGGATGTCCGACCCGGCGTCCGATGATTTTTCGTCATCAGAAATCACCCGGACCTCGACTTTCCGACGGTGTGCCTCAACCAGTGACCGGGTAATCCGGTCGTCTGTAATGGTAAATACACAAACGTCAATGGTCCGGCGGCAGGAAGAAATCAGGCCCTGCAGGTATTTTGCGCAATCCTCACGCGTACTGAATACGGCTTCGGAATCCAGCTTGGTCTGCGGGGTGGGCGTTACCAGGAGCTTGACGATTTCTTCCAGCCACTGCAGCACCTCGCCCGCCTGGGGTGAAATCAGTTCCTGGCGGGCAATCTCAAATGCCTCGCTCCGCAGAACAGCCAACGCCTCGGAGGTGGTTGCCTCTTCAGACACCAGTTCCCGCAGCACATTTTTTTCGGTGCGGGAAAGCCGCAGGTCATCCAGGGTTGATTTCAGGGCATTCACCAGCTCTCTTCGATCCATGAAAATGGCACCCCCTCTGCAAAGAAATCAAAGTTCAATAGCAATCAAAAGTGATAAATCGATTCGAAACGGACTACCGGAACAACGAAAATCTTCCCGTCGCCCATCCTGCCGGTCCGGGCTACCCTCGATACCGAGGCAAGCACCTCCTCGGCGCGTGAATCCTCCACCCACATCCGAATCTCGATTTTGGGCAGAAAAACGTGCGAGTACTCGGTTTCGCTGTAACTGTCGAGGTAACTCTTCTGCCGCCCAAACCCCTTCACGCTCTGAACCTCAAGCGCTTCGAGGGGAGCTTGTTCCAGTTCTTCCAGGACACGTTCGGCGAGGAACGGTTTGATGATGGCAATAATCTGTTTCACGGTGCCATTATGGCCGTTTTTCAAGGGACGCAACAGCAGACCCCTGCAGGGACACTCAACCGGCCACCAGTTCAGAAATCAGTGCCACCAGGTCTTTTTCCGCAGAGTTGACTGCGGTGATCACTTCCTCATGGGTCGTCTTGCTGAGCACGTCGGGTGAGGCAACATTGGTAATCGTGGAGAGGCCGCAAACAGCGACACCCAATGACGCGGCGGTCATGGCTTCCGGGATCGTGGACATACCCACCACATCGGCACCCATTTTCCGCAGCATTCGGTATTCGCTCCGGGTTTCGTAGTTGGGCCCGGTCAAGGCCGCATAAATACCCTGCTGGATTTCAATGTTTTTGCGGCGGGCAATTTCCTGCGCCCGCTGCACCAAGCGGATGGAGTAGGGAGAACCCCGGGTCGGTCGGCGGGGAGCGGCCTGTCCACCCCGGGTCACATCCGGCAAAACACCGTGCTGTCCCCTGAACATCAGGTCGAGATGGTCGGTGATGACCATCACCTGCCCACTGCGGAAACGGGGATTGATTCCCCCGGACGCATTCCCGACGATCAGTTTTTTGATTCCAAGCGCACAAAGAACCTGCACCGGCAAAATAATCGACTCCGGGGAACATCCTTCGTAGTAATGGCTGCGGCCACTCATGGCCACGACCGCTGTCCCCCCCAGGTGCCCGAGCAAAAGCTTCCCGGCATGTCCTGAAACGGTTGAACTGCGGAAGCCGGACAGCGAAGTGTAGGGAATCTCCACCGCTTCCTCGATGGCGCGGGCCACACCTCCCATCCCGGATCCCAGGATGATTCCTGTGTTCGGAGAACTCCATGGACCCGCCTCGGCCTGAATCCTCTGTACCGAATCCCTCACGATGGGACCGCTGGCATTCCGGCTGAAGGTTGACATGACAGGAATCGATCGACTGTCAGGTCGATCGCCGGGGACATGGTTATTTTTCCTGCTCCAGGACACCCGTTACCAGTGCCGTCAGCCGGGGTTCGGCATCATTGGCGATGGCAATGATCTCCTCAACGTTTGCCGGTTGCAGGGCATCCGGGAGACACATGTCGGTAATCACGGAAAAACCCACGACCCGCATTCCGGCATGCACTGCGACCACGACTTCCGGCACCGTTGACATTCCAACCACATCGGCGCCGATGGTTCTCAGGAAACGATACTCGGCCCGGGTTTCCAGGTTCGGCCCGGCCACGGCAACAAAAACGCCCTTGTGCACGGCAAAATTCAACCGCCGACCGATTTCCAGGCCCCGGTCCACAAGCTTCTGACAGTAGGGTTCGCACATGTCGGGAAACCTCGGCCCCAGCCGATCGTCATTGATGCCGATCAGGGGGTTGTCACCCATCAGGTTGATGTGATCCTCAATCATCATGATGTCGCCGCAGCGAAAGTAGGGGTTCATGCCTCCACAGGCATTGGAAACCGCCAGCAAATCGGCCCCCATCGCTTTCATGACGCGAACCGGCAGCGTGATCTCCTTCAACGAATAGCCCTCATACATATGGAATCGACCCTCCATTGCCATGATGGGCAAGCCATTGAGTTCACCGCAGACAAGGCGTCCCTTGTGGCTGGTGGCTGTCGATTTCAGGAAATGGGGAATCTCCTCGTAGTCAATTGCAGCCTGCACGTCAATTTTTTCGACCAGGCTGCCCAGCCCGGTACCCAGGATGATGCCCGCCCGCGGGGTACGGTCCCATTTTGATTTCAGGAAGGCAGTCGTTTCTTCAATTTTTTCAAACAGATCGAGCATAATCGTCCAGCGAATTCAGGGATTGGGAACCCTTAAACTAACGAACGATCGACAGCGGTAGAAGGAGGAGCCGCCGGAATCAGGCACAAAAAAACCACGGCGATCAGGCCGTGGTTCAAAAGATTGAATTACCTGAGTTTGCCCAGGGCTTGCCTGATCAATCCTTGACAGGTTTGGCAACCTGGGACCGGACAAAGGTGATCTGTGGTTTGCCGAAGCTCTTTTTTCCCTGCAGAAATTCGGCCACGAATCGCTGGCGTTCCTTTTTTTCCGGAACCTTGATGTTGTCACCCCGTTGCAGGATGGGGCGGGGTCGGGAATAGCTGCCGAAATCCGTGTTCCCGACGACCTCACAGGGAAACCAGTGACCGACGTTTTCATCATCCACCAGGTAGAACTCGGGATAAAAATGCCCCCGCACCCAGACGATCCGGCACGGTACCTTGTGAATGCGGCAGAGAGCAACAAACAGGTTGACCTTGTCCTCCCCGATGCCCTTCATGTTCCGCAATGTCGCTTCGGATCCAACCAATTTCCCACCGCTGCTGACAGTGACTTCATCATGGACAAAGTCATAGATGGCTCGTACCTGGTCCCAGGCCAAGTCCTTGTCCTTCACCAGCTCCTTCACCTTCTTGCGGGCCGAGGCACTGCGACTGTTGATGTAGGGACTGGGGTTGGTGTGAATCTTGATCTCCCGGCTGACTCGCTTGGGCACCTGCAGGATCGAGGGGTTTTCGGGCGGTAGAATCTTCCTGGTTTTGACTTCAAAAGTAAGCAGTGCACGGGCTTCGGAATCAGCGGGAATCCGTGGAACATTGACCACCATCTGCCGAACTCCATGGTCCATGACCCGGTAGGAAACCTTGCCAATATGGGTCGAGAAGTCTTCATCCTCCAGCTTGACATCCTGGTCGTGCCAGTCACCCGGAATGGGAATGGTGGCATAAAAGCCCTGGCAGGTTCCACCGATGGCCCGAATCTTCAATCCTACCTGCCAGTACTCGGTGATCTCCTCCCCGTAACGAACCCCTTTTCCATTATCGGGAGTCTCATCCGTCCTGCGTGTTTGAGCATCAACGGTCAATGCGTTGCAAAACAGACCTGCGATCAAGCAGGCAGATACCACTTTTTTCATGGTCGGCTTCAAAGATCGGGTAGTTGTCTACCCTGAAGTCTAATTCCCGGATAACCGCAGGCAAATTTTGCACAAACCGGAATTCGGCAAACAGAAAAAGAGGCTGGAAAACGGGCAAAATCTGAACAGTCAGGGGCGCATGAAAAATCCGCAAATCCAGAACATGGATCCGCGGAATTGAAATCAGACGAAATGGAAAAGCACGCCGAAACGGTGCCTCAGTTTCCGGTAACCGGTCCAATCTGTTCGGACGGGTTGGGAAGCTGGTCCACTCCCGGGTTGGGAACCATTTCGTAACCGGGTGCAAAGGAAGTGTGTCCCGTCGTGTTACAGGTGTCGCAGGTTGAGGCCGAACCGGTTCCACACATGTAGCAGGCCGTGCCACGGAAGAAATTTCGGATGGGGCCATTGGCGCAACCTGTCAGGGTCAACAGCGAAACGACCGCCAGAACTGCAAAGACTTTTTTCATGGGACTGATCCAGGGTGGGATTTTTATCGGAGGGTGTCCAAAGTTACATCGCCGTTAGTGCTTGGCAAATGAAAATGATGTTTTTTTTAAACATTTTTGCCGGTGCCTGCCGATGCTGTTGTTCGAAAGCAACATGGATTGGCTTACAACGTCAAACGGATTTGAAAAAAGGACTGGTATAAGACAACTTTTGACTCGTGATGAACGGATTTTATCGAGGTCGAAATCGTTCAGAGCGATCCCATGTTCACCCTCAAAATCCCACTTTCCCTCAGATTCGCTACGAGCCTGACACTGTTTCTGGCCTGGAGCGGAGGTTCCGACCCGCTGCCGTATTCCACCTGCGTTGCGCAGGAAATCGCACCGGTTCCCCTGGCCGTTTCAGCGATTCCGGATGCCGGTAATGACCTGCCTTCGGATGGATGCTGCAGTTGCTGCGTCGAGAGTTGTGACACCACCGAAGCACCTGATTTCTTCTACGAACCCAAAAATCGGCTCTTCAAGGGAAAGTACACCCGCATCCAGGATTGCCAATCCCGCATGGTCCTTCGGCCCGGCGATGAGTTCTGGTGGGTCAGCACGCGACACCTCCCTCTCCAGGCATGTGATTTTAAACTCCGCTATTACCGGTTCCTGGATTGCCAGGGTCATCCAAGCAGCCTGGAGGAATTGAAAACAGCCAGCAGGGAACGCCCGGAATTGGTCAATCTGATCTACATTCATGAGAATCGGGCGGACCTCAACAAATCGGAGATGCGGTTCTGGCAGAACTACAACATCCTGGTCAATCAGGCACCTGATGCTCCGCCCGTTCGTTACATATTCTTTTCCTGGCCGGCTGACCGGATCCGGGGACAGATCAGGGATGTCAAGGAAAAAGCCATCGTCTGCGACTACCACGCCTATTACCTGGCATGGTTTCTCTGCCAGATCCGGGATTTCAACAAACCGAGCCTGAGTGGATACAGTTACGGCTGCCGGCTCGGCATGGATGCCCTGCATCTCGCAGGTGGCGGCCAAAAAAAGTGCCAGGCCCTGCCGGAGGAATTGCTGATCAGGAAACCGACCTTCCGCGCAGCGTTTGTGGCCACCGCCATGCAAAACGGCTGCAACGGGGAAGGCGGACTTTGCGAGCTTTCCTACCGGACGCTGGACCACATTACCCTGCTCAACAACTCGACGGACGGGGTCCTGAAGATGTTCCCCCTGATGGATGAAAATGGCTCTGCGGCAATCGGCCGGGAGGGAATCTGCCAGGTAGACAGACTCCCGGGCGGAGGCCAGCGACTGACACAAATTGACGCCACATGCATTGCCGGTCGCAGCCACAAGCTGGAAGACTATTACAAGTCCGAATTGCTGAGGCAAAAAATCAGGGACACGCTTTTCTGGCGGGAATTGCCTGCTGAGGCAAATTAAACGGCTGACTAGGGATTGTCCAACCACTGCCGGGCCAGTTGAAGCGCCTGCTCCTGTTGGTTCAGCTGGCCCATCAACTGCAGGTCCCTCACCCGGTCCAGCACTGTCCTGAATCCGGGCCCCGGTGAGTACCCAGCCTGTTTCAGGTCATCTCCATTCAGTAGCGGAGGCGGGTTGAACTGATCGGGCGGCAACAGCATCTGTTTCCTGCAGTATGCCAACTGATCACGATAAGTTTCCCGGGCAACCTGCGAAACGGCATCACAGAAAAACAGCATTTCCTGCGCCTGCTCCTGGACCAGGATTCGCTGGACCGCCGGCCAGGTTTCCGGGGAAGCGTTGAGCAGGACCGGGTGCTGCCCCAGCAACCAGAGAATCAGTCGTGCCTCGTCGTTGGAAAATTTCCATTCACGCAGCACGCTGGAAAACTGCCGGGTTCCCTGCGCCCCGTTTTCACCACAGGCGGTCAATGGCAAGAGGAAGAGGGCGATGGCCGTTTCAAACCTCTCACTGGCAACCGCCCCGACGAGTTCCATGGAACGCGGCACCCCCCTGAGGTCCAGCAATTCAGCATGGTCAAAGATTTCATTGAGCAACCTGGCATCCTGCAGGTAAGTCACCCCCAACCTGCGATTGGCATGGCCGAAAACCCTCCTCAGTTCGGCGAGGATTCTCTCTCGACTGACCACCCGGATGGAGCCGGCATTTTCCTGAATCGCCAACAGGGTGGGACCGTCGAGTTCAAACTCATAGTTGGCCGCAAAGCGAACCGCGCGCAGCATTCGCAGCTTGTCCTCGGCAATCCGTTCCTGTGGATTGCCGATTGCCCGGATAACTTTGCGTTTGAGATCACGCTCTCCTTCCACATAATCAATCACCCGCTCGTCAATGGGATCATAGAACAGGCCATTGATGGTAAAGTCCCGCCGCTGCGCGTCCTTTTCGGCCGTCGAAAACCGGACTGCGTCGGGGTGCCTGCCATCGGAGTATCCAGCATCCTGGCGAAACGTTGCCACCTCAATCTGCCCCTCGGACTTGCGCCCCAGCACCGTGATGACTCCGAAAGAGGCCCCCACCGCAATGGTCCGCCTGCGGCCAAAGACTTCCCGAACCTGCTGCGGGTTGGCGTTGGTGGCGATATCGTAGTCCTTGGGCGTTTTTCCCAGCAGGCGATCGCGAACGCATCCACCGGCCCACAAAGACTCGAACCCCGCATCCCGAAGCTTGTGGACCACCTCCAGGGCAAACCGCTGTGCATCGG
>JAYZFP010000224.1:0-19179 GCA_036336715.1 Planctomycetota bacterium | reverse complement strand
GGCCTTTAAAGCGGCAAACCAGAAAAAGCTGGCAGAGCTGGTCGGCCTTGTGGAATTGGGCGATGGTTCTCTGGTCTATCGGGATTCAGGGGGCAACCTTGGGCGTTGTGATTTTGCAACCGGTGAAAAACTGGAATCGATGGCGTTTCCGGAATCTTCGGGCGGGCGTTTCTTCTTCGCTTTCGGGCAAGAACTCATGTCGCTGGCATCCGATGGTAAATCCTTTCAGAAGATGACGATTGACGATGGCTGGAGCCTGGTGATGACCCTGGGGGACATTAATGACCCGGCGGTTTTTGTCGATCGGGTTACAGCACTGGATATTTCGGCTGATGGAACCATGCTGGCTACCGGGAGTGGTGAGCCTTCCCGATCAGGTGAAATAAAAATTTGGAGTTTGGCGGATGGTAAACTGGTCAGGGAAATCAAGGACGCGCACAGCGACACGATTCTCGATATCCGGTTTTCACCTGACGGAAAACGCCTTGCTTCAGGTAGTTCGGATCGATTCATGAAAACTTTTGACCTGGAAAGCGGAAAGCTGATTCGCGTTTTTGAGGGGCATACCCATCATGTCATGAGCATTGATTGGAATTCGATTGGCCGCGAACTCTCCTCGGCAGGTGCGGACAAAGTGGTCAAAGTCTGGGATGCTGAAACCGGGACTCAAAAAAGGACCATCAGTGGGTATGGCAAGGAGGTGACCTCCCTGAGCTTTGTCGAGTTGTCGAATAATATCATCACCACCAGTGGTGACAAAACCGTGCGGTTGAAAAGGACTGACAACGGAGGTGAAGTCAGGCAGTTCGCCGGTAATTCTGATTTTGTTTACGCGGTGGCAACGACTGCGGATGGCAAAAAGTTTGCCGCAGGTGGAGAGGACAGTACGGTACGGATCTGGACCGACAGCGGGCAGGTATTTGTGGAATTCCCGCCCCCCAAAGAGTGAATATGGGCGGTTTGCGGCAGAGAAATGGGCAAATTGTGCCCTGAAACGCAATTTTATGGTTGGAAACGGGAGGCAGGAGCTGCAGGCCCTTGCCTGCTAATATCTTGAGTGTTAAGTTAGGTTTAATTGTCAAGCCCCCTTGCTGGACAAAATTGTTCCCCTTAAGGCTCATGGAGGATGTTAGGCAACTGATTGCCTACTGCCATAATGTTAGTTCTCAGCCGAAAAGTCGGCGAAAAAATCCTGATTGGTGACTCCATTTCAGTCACCGTTGTCCGCGTCTCCGGGGGTGGTGTTCGGATTGGTATTGATGCACCATCCGATCTGCCCGTTGTTCGAGAAGAACTTTCCGGAACAAAGACACCCACGGAAGAATCCGGTGGCAAAAAAGCTGCTGTGTTAAAGAAGCACGATGCTGCTGGTTCGACCGAGGGGGAATCAAACGGGTTTTCGCCCAACAAACCCAGATAGTATTTCCTGTCATTGGTTGGCATGCCTTTCTACCTGGCATTGCCGCTGTTGGCGATGATTGAAACCAAACCCTTCTTTCCGGTTTGGACAGGGCCACCTGTTTTCCTTGGAAGCTCTTTGCTGCCGCACTTTGCTGTTATTAGACCAGCCTTGTTTCTCTTGGCAGCCTGACGGGTTCTCAGTAAAGCCAACCGAACGATTCCCCAGTCGCTCGAAGCCTCCACGCGGGATACCGTTTCTGCCGGTGGGATACCCGGTGCGGATGGTTTATAAAAGCTGATTGTCTGGGAACGGATCCTGTCGATGGGTTTCAAACCGGAACCAGGTGGATCAGTCGACGAAGGCTTTGATGATCTGTTGATCTTTTTTCGCTACTTCAAAGACCTTGGTTCGTTTCTTTCCGTCCCAGCTGAATTCCATGTTGTATTTTCCCGGTTTCAGGTTGATTTCAAAATAGTCATTCGCATCGTTGGAATCATCCCGGCTTTTTCCGCTGCCAATGAAACGGTTTTCCCTTGAGATGCGAACTTCGGTCGCGATTCGCTTTCCCGCACGGTTATACAGTTGAAAGGCCACGGTGGACTCTCCAGGAGAACGGGGCTTCGTTTTACCCGTGTATTTCCAGGTGACATCAATTCCGGGAACTTCCCGTGAATTTCTTTTCCAGACCATGGGAAAATGGATGTCGGTCTGCCGGAAGGAAGTGGCGTAGATTCTGTGCAGGGGATTGGTGGGATCGGCCTGGGATGCGATTCCCTTGAACCAGCCACGGTTCAAACCGTTTGCATCGTATTCACAAGCACCGGTGAATTTCCATTCTCCTTCGTCCCAGACTTCGACCCAGGTGTGATTGCCCCGTTTGTTGACCCATAGGGGTGTCCCAGCCAGGCGTGCAGGAACACCTACAGATCTGCAGGCATCGGTGAGGATTACCGATAGACCCGTGCAGGAGGCGAGACCCGTTTCCATGGATTCATAGGGACTCTGGTCCGCCTTTTTTCGCTGGGTAGAATATCGCACCTTGAGCAACTGGAAAACATTCTTGTTAAGTGCCTGCGCTGCTTCGCCGGTTGTCTTGCAGTCTTTGACGAGGTGCCGAAAACGACTGTGGAAATCAGATCGCCAGTCGTCCCGCCTTTCGTTGATCGAGGCGTAAGGGAGGACGTCATTCAGGAAAACCTCCAGGGGGACGCGTTTGGCCCACTCCGAAGCCTGACGCGCCTGGATGGCGACCTCGATGTTTTTGACCAGGAAATCCGCCGACAGAGTCTTCAGATCGGCGGAGGGCATGTTACGGATCAGGAACCGGATGGATGTTTTTCCGAGATCCGTGCCGGAGCACTTTTCGATTGCGATCTTGAGTTGTTTCGAGTTGGTTCCTGCCAATTGAAGGGACTCGTCGAGCGAACGCGTTTTCTGGCTGAACGCCCGGTTGCCATTGCCAAGAAACAGGGCAAGCAATGCCAGCAGGAATATCTTGTGGGTAAATTTCCCATTCATTGGAGGTCTCCAGGCGGTTAACTGTCTTTGATCATGATAGCAGGCATTGGGAAGGGAATCATCGCGGTATTCAATTGCTAGCAATTGGGTTTTCACGGGGCCGGTTTGCGACGTGGTTACCCGCCAAATTGCACTTGTTGGTGAAAGCTTTTATCGGGTATCACTAAGGATTCCATCTGACAAGGAAGTCGCAACTTCGCGTTGCAGCAACCGCTGAAGGGTGCGATGCCCGGAGAAATACGGCAGACCACCAGATCATCTGTTTAACGAGAAGGAACTCGATTTTACGATGAAATACTACATCCGCGCTCTGAAAATGGCGCTGAAATACAAATGGTCACTCATTACGGCCATTTTCTGCTCGGTGATGGTTGCCATTCTCTGGGGTGCCAATATTGGTGCGGTTTATCCTTTTGTCGAGGTGGTGTTCGAAAGGAATTCGCTTCATGACTGGGTCGATGGCCAGGTAGACGAGAGCCAGTTGAAGATCGAGGAATTGGAAGGCCAGATCGTCCGCTTGCAAGCGGATGGACCTCTTTCTTCCGACGCCGAAAAGACTCTTAAAATCAGGCAGAAACAGGTTGTCGATTACCAGTCAAGGATTTCCTGGCTGGAGTATTACGGACCGACGATCAAAAAGTGGACGCCCGAAAAACCATTTGCCACACTGGTGCTGTTGGTGGTTGTTTTGTTGATCGGCACCGTTCTCAAGGGGGCGTTTCTCATCGGAAACATGGTGCTGGTGGCCAGGGTCGGCCAACGGACAGTTCTTGACCTGCAAAATGCGTTCTTCAAAAACACGCTCGAACAGGATCTGAAAACTTTTGGCGAACGGGGCACGGGTGACCTCGTGGGAAGGATTCGCGGGGAAACGGGAGTGATTGGGAACGCGATTACCACCCTTTTTGGCAAGACGTTGCGTGAACCTTTCAAGATGTTTGCCTGCCTCCTCGGGGCGGCGCTGATCAATTGGCGGCTTCTGCTGTTTTCGATGCTCGTTGCGCCTGTTGCGGCTTTCCTGATGATTCGTCTTTCGCAGTCGATCAAACGTGCCAACAAGCGGGCCGTTGAGCAATCTGCCAAACTGATGAATCGCCTTTTTCAGGCTTTGACCTACGTGAGAATCGTAAAGTCTCACAACATGGAGGCTCACGAAAGGAGCCAATTCCGTGATACGGCTGGAGAGGTCTACAGGAAATCAATGAAGATTGCCGTCTACAATTCCCTGTTCCGGATGAACAACGAGGTACTGGGTATCGGCGTGGTGTGTATTTCGGCACTCGCGGGGGGATACCTGGTGATGAACCAGCAGACTCACCTTTTTGGGATTCAACTAGCGGCCACGGAAATGTCGATCACCGCAATGTTGACCTTTTATGCCTTTTTGATCGCGGCCTGTGACCCGATCCGAAAGATGGCTGACGTCTACAATATTCTTAACAGCGGACTGGTTGCCTGCGATCGCGTTTTTCCGTTGGTCGATCGTGTGGCGACGATCCGTTCACCGGAAGAACCAGCTCCGATTCCCAAAAATGCTGCGTCCATCCGATTCGAATCCATACAATTCGGTTATGACCCGGAGGTACCCGTCCTCACCGGGGTCGATTTTGAAATCCGGGCAGGGGAAACAATAGCAATTGTTGGACCCAATGGTTGTGGTAAAAGCACGATTGTCAATTTCCTGCTCCGTTTCTATGACCCCGACCGTGGCCGGATCCTGATCGATGGCGAGGATATCCGGAATTACGACTTGCAGGATTTGCGTCGCTACGTCGGGATGGTAAATCAGCAGACGATGCTGTTTGCTGATTCGATTGCCAATAATATCCGCTATGGGACGCCGGAGGCATCCGAACTGGAAGTGGTGGATGCCTCGAAAAAGGCGTATGCCGATTCGTTCATCAGGGAGAAGATGGAAAAGGGATACAAGACGGTGATCGGTGAGCACGGTTCGACCCTCTCCGGCGGTCAAAGGCAAAGAATTGCCCTGGCGCGGGCCATTTTGCGTGATTCCCCGGTAGTTGTTTTGGATGAAGCCACCAGCCAGATCGATACCGAAAGTGAGGTCCTGATTCATCGAACCCTGTTGGATCACCTGGAAAACCGGACCGCGATCCTGATCACCCACCGCATGAGTTCGATTGAACTGGCGGACCGGGTGTTGGTGATTGACCAGGGGGGTGTCGAGGATTTTGGAACCCATGACGAATTGATTGGACGCAATCCTCTTTACCAGCGTCTGTTCAATGCTGAATTGCGAGAATCTGCATGATGCCTCCATCCGGTGCCCGGACAATCTCCAGCCAGCCATTTGAAACCGATTTCGAGTTGCTGCGCAGTGTCGTGGAGACGCTCAAATTTGAAGCCCGGGAAATCGAACGGTTCTCAAGACAGGTGCCGACCGAAATGGCGCGTGTCATCCGGCTGATGGTGGAATGTAAGGGATCGGTAATCGTTTCAGGTATCGGGAAGGCCGGTTGGATTGGTCAGAAAATTTCGGCGACCCTCGCTTCTACGGGAACCCGGAGTCATTTTTTGCACGCCGCTGAGGCGGTTCACGGCGATTTTGGCAGGGTCGATCCGGAGGACATCGTCTTGATTCTTTCCAACAGCGGGGAAACCGAGGAAATTCTCCGCCTGTTGCCGACGCTGAGAGAACGCGGGGCCTGTCTTGTCGGTTTGACTTCCCGTGAAGACAGTCAACTGGCCCGATCTTGTGACACCACGATCTGCTATGGAAGGGTAGAGGAAGCGTGTCAAATGGGGCTGGCCCCATCGTCCAGTACGACGCTGATGCTGGCGATTGGTGATGCGTTGGCCCTTACGGTTTCCCGTTTGAAAGAATTCTCACGGGCTGATTTCGCACGGTTTCATCCGGGAGGAAGTCTTGGGCGTCAATTGCAGAATGTCGACGAGGTCATGAGGCCGTTAACCCATTGCCGGACGACCGGGGCACAGGTGTTGGTTCGGCAAGCGATTTCCGACCAGGCAAAGCAGGGACGGCGTACCGGTGCGGTCCTGGTGTTGGATTCCCAACAACGCCTGGTCGGAATTTTCACGGATAGCGACCTGGTCAGGTTGTTGGAAAAAAAGGAAGAGTATCTTCTGGATGAACCCATTGAAAAGGTGATGACACGAAAGCCGGTAACGGTATCTTCGGGGGTGCGGGTGGACGAAGCGGTTCAATTGCTCTCCAGTCGTTGTATTTCCGAGCTGCCGGTAGTGGATGATTCCGGTGTTGCCCTGGGATTGATTGACATCACGGATGTCATTGCCTGATCAGGCAGGTCTCTTGCGGTTGGATGCTCTGGCAGTTCCCAGTTTCCCTTGGTGCCTTCCGGTTTTTGATGAAGGCTGTTTCTTTGTCGGTCTGTTCCGGAGATCGCCCGGCCCCTGTTGTCGCCATGGAGCCCAGTTGTCGCCATGGAAAGTGTGATTACCTGGCGACTTTCAGCTGCTCCCTGGAGAACTTTCGGGCGGCATGATATCCCTCCAGCTGTTCGGGTGTTAGAACCTACTGGTGTCGGCGGATTTCGTTTTCCACTCTTTCGAGCAGGTATTGTGCTTCGACTTTGCAGGGACGAATCGGTTCGTTCTGCTTCATGAAAAAGAAAGGAGCCGAATGTGCAAAGGAGATGTTTCCGTTGGGCATTTTCTGGGTGCAACGGACCGCCATCCAGCTGCTTGATTCGAACTCAATTTTCTTTTCGAGTTTCAGCCGCAGAATCGAAGGGGATTTGCGAATGCTTTGGATCGTTGCGTTTTTGACCACTTCGCCGTTGACGATGCATTCAAACCGGGTTGGATAGTCGGTGGGATAGGTTGCCGTGGCGGTCAGCCTGAACTCTGTGGAAGAATCGATTTTGAATTCATGCCCCGGGTAACAGTCGTTGACTCGCACATCGAGCATCGGGCCATTGGTTACGAAGGATCGACCCTGCTTGAGCCCCTGCATCCAACTTCGAAACCCCAGGCCGTCTGGCAGATGGACATAGACTCTTCCAAAACCGGCCGGAACGGGGTGAACACCGGAAGCGGTACCACCACTGGGCATGATGCGGAGGCCACAATTGAGCAATGAGTAATAGTTCTCAAAACCGAAATCCAACCAGCCCCTGGTCGTGAATCCGCCTGATTTTTCCTTTTCCACTCCCATGTATACCGCTGCATATTCCGGATACCAGTCCTTGAAAAGAAACGGAGTCCGCCAGACGTGGTTGTTGGAAAGTTCGTAAAGGTCGACCTTCATCCGGTGAGCGATCAGCATCGACCAGAGCCAATTGTGTTTGTCCATGTCGATCAGCGCATGTTGTTTTCGGGATTCTTCCAGAATCGGTCCGGTTGGGAGCGTCTTGAGGTCGAGTTCCCGCGAATGCCCGAGGGCGAAAAAGGCGCCCAGCGTGTGTTGTTTTCCCTTGACCGTGAAAATTTCGTACTCGGTATTGATGGGCAAGATCAGGTGTTGACGTGAGACCTTGATTACCCTGGCTGGCAATGATTTTTCACCGGATTTGTTGTCATTCCCGGGACGGGATTCACTATCGGTAACCCAGCAGGTAAGCGGCAGGGCGACGTTCAGGTCTTCTGCTTTCATCACCAGTGGGAGTTCTGCAATTTTGCGATGAAGATGGACATCACAGGAATACCAGCCCTGTTTCCGGACATGAGACCACCGCTTGAGACGAATGGTTTTTTGTAGCGGGGAATTGGAGATTGTAAAGGAGATCTGCCGGGGGAGGTATTCTTTTCAATATTCAGCTGTCAGCTGGTATATTCCCGGCGTAAGCTGCACGCTGAAGACGTTTTCTGAGACCGTGGTGTGGATTTCACGGCTTTGGCCCCGATCGACCCGGTAGGGAATTGCCTTTCCCTTTCGGTTTGCGGACTTGACGTGAAAATGATTGCCCCGCTGGTCGGAAAGGTAAACCCTGGCAGGAATCAGTTCGTCGGTTTCCGCATCCACGATGCGTTCCCGAAATTCAAAACGTTCCTCGGTCAGGCCCTTACGGGTAAGCAGGACCATCAACGCAGTCGTGATCAGCAAACGACATTCAAACATGAGCGGTTGCGGCAAAGGTGCCAAGGGGAAGTGAATGGATAGACGCAGATTGAACCACCCGTCCTGACTGTTCATCTGCTCTGTACAAGTTTAAAGTTTAGTTTTCTGACGACAAGTTATCCGGAATGGTCGATGGAATTTTACCTCCCGTTACTTGCCCTGGCTCCCATCCTGATTGTCGGTTTCTTCCTGGTGCTTCTGCGATGGCCGGCCAGTCGAGCCATGCCGCTTTCGTTCCTCGCGGTTCTGCTGCTCGCCAAATTTGTCTGGCGGGTAGATGACTGGCAGATTGCCGCCGCCACAACAAATGGAATCGTCGTAGCGATCAGCCTGTTGTACATCGTTTTCGGAGCCATCCTGCTTTTGGAAACCTTGCGTGCCGGAGGTGGGCTGCAAAAAATCCGTGGGGGTTTCACGAGAATCTCTCCGGATCGACGAATACAGGTCGTCGTGATCGCCTGGTTGTTCGGTTCCTTTATTGAAGGATCGGCCGGATTTGGTACGCCAGCCGCAGTGGCGGTTCCCCTGCTGGTCGGGCTCCGGTTTCCGCCGTTAGCGGCTGTGGTTGCCGGGATGATGATCCAATGCACTCCCGTGTCCTTTGGGGCATTGGGAACCCCTATCCTGGTGGGTGTCCAAAACGGGCTGGGTAACGCACCGGAGGTGCTCCAGCATGCGCGAAGTTTGGGATTTTCCGTTAGTGATCAAACCGTTCCTGAAGGTTACCTGGCATTGATCGCTGCAAGGGTAGCGATTCTGCATGCAGTGTTGGGGACCCTCGTGCCTTTGTTTGTTTGCACGTTCATGACCCGGTTTTTTGGACGGGACCGCAGCCTCCTTGAAGGCCTGGCTGTCTGGAAGTTTTCGTTGTTTGCTGCAGTCTCCATGACCCTTCCCTACCTTCTGGTCGCCCTTTTCCTGGGACCCGAGTTTCCCTCATTGATCGGGGGGTTGGTCGGGTTGTCCGTCGTGACGTTTGCTGCAAAACGGGGTTTTTTGATTCCTGCGAAAGTGTGGGACTTTCCTCCCCCGAAAGATTGGGAAACCTCTTGGGTGCCGGACAGCGATGAAGGGGGAGCACTCTTGAATACCGAAAAAACGAAAAAACCCCAGCCTTCCGGCGCGGATGACTTCCCTGTGCGACTTTCGACTTTGGAGGCCTGGTTTCCCTACCTGCTGGTGGCCGGTCTACTCGTTATGACGCGGATCGAAGAGCTGAAAATCCAGGGCTGGCTTCAATCGTGTCAAATCCTGGTGCCCCAGCTTTTTGGAACCAGCGTGAAATTGAAGCTCCAACCGCTTTACCTGCCTGGGACCATTTTTATTATGGTCTCCCTGGCAACATTTTTTGTGCACCAGATTGATCGGCGGCGATACGGTGAAGCCTGGCTGCGTTCCCTGAAAACAACGTTGGCGGCTTCGGTGGCACTGGTTTTCACTGTACCGCTGGTACAGGTTTTCCTGCATTCCGGTGGGGGTCTCAATGACTATCCCCGCATGCCGATTGCATTGGCGGAGGGGGTTTCGTGGCTTTCTGGTACCGCCTGGCCCCTGTTTTCACCGTTGGTGGGCGGGTTGGGAGCTTTTGTCGCGGGAAGCAACACGGTCAGCAATATGATGTTCTCGCTTTTTCAATTCAATGTCGCGCAGGAGATCGGTGTGGATCCTGCGTGGATTGTGGCAATGCAGGCCGTGGGTGGTGCCGCCGGAAATACGATTTGTGTTCACAATGTGGTGGCGGCTTCCGCCGTGGTCGGCCTGGTTGGAAGGGAAGGATTGGTGATTCGCAAAACCCTGCCCCTTTTTGTTTATTACGCTTTGGGCGCTGGGATCCTCGGATGGTGCGTGGTCAGCTTCTTTTGAGGCAACTTTTTTTCCGGATCCCCAGCTTATTGTTACCACTTGCTGGATGAGAAAACGCGCCGCAGGGTGCATCGAAGGTGAATCCCTTTCGCTGCGGCGCGATTATTTCGTTGGATTTTATTTCCCCAGGAAGGTTTGTCCTTCCCTTCCGGTTTCCGGCGTTCGCCGGTTTTGATTTAGCTGTTGGGAACTGGCTTGCCTGGCCTTTTATTTGACGGGGCCTGCAGGTTTTGAAATTTGATTTTCGGCAACCCCGAACCGAGTCAGGATCGGTTTTCGGAATAGATAACAGGAACCCGCAAAAACGATTCCCGCAGATATCAGAATATTCAGCACGAGGATTTGAGTCGTTTTCGACCATTGGGTCGGGTTGAGCCTGGGGATTGGCTTGAGAAGGTGGGGGAAAATTTCCCCGGCAGAAAAAAATTGTCGAGTGGTTTTCGGCGTAGGAAAAACCTGGGGCGAAGGCTCCGTGTGTCCCACACCACAGCCACATTTTGGCAACATCGGGTGAGGCTCAAAGTACTCAGGCTCGGTTGGCATTCCCAGTTGATCATTACAAATTTCGAGGAATACCTGTGCGTTGGTCCGCAACGCTTCAACCGCGGGGTCAAAATTTCCGGTGGATGCGGGAATCTGGCTCAGTTCAAGAAAGACTTCCCGAGCGGCGTCCCATTCACCCTGCGCGACGAATTGTTCCCCGGTTTGGAAAAGCTGGTGATAGAGGGTGGTTTCCCCGCCAGGGGGAGGAGACAGGAGCAGGCTGCTTATCCAAAACAATGTCGTGGTCTGGCTGAACATGGTTCCCCTTTCAAATGCGGATTCCGTTGGCTGGAATGGTTTCTGAAAGGCGTTTAGCAGTCCGGAGGCGGATATTACCGTTTTTTTATTTTTTTTAAAAGATGCGGATTTGGATTCCGGTGGGGCGGAAACCGCCGAATTACTCATTCTCAAATTGGCTGACGGAATTGCGGTAAACAAATTCCACAATCGGTGTGGGGTCCTTTAATCCGTGGGGATGGTGCCCAACTCCCTTTTTTTCGATCAGCTTGATTTTTCCACCCAGTTTTCGATAACGGTTCGCAATCAGGCCTGTGTTTTCCTCCCAGGGGACAACCTTGTCAGCATCACCGTAAACGTGGAGCAGAGGGATCCCCGCATCCGCCAGCGGCTTCAGGTTGTCGACCGGGTTCCAGCGGTAGGCGAAGGCTTCCTTGTCGGATTGAAATCCGTAGGTTTGCAAAACCAGTTGCCAGTCTCGCCTGCTCCCCTTGCCCTGAAATCGCTGGTCCACAAGGGAACCGCCTGGCCAGCTCTTGAAATCGCATACCGGGGCGTCTCCATAAATGCAGGCGACCTTTTCCGGATTGGCTGCCGCCCAGTTATAGCAGTACAGGCCACCCCGGCTTAGCCCCACCAGAGCGACTTTGGAAGAAAAACTATAACGGGTCGTCAGCTCCCGGTAGAGGGAGTTCCAGTGTTTTACCGCGGGAGGTCCACCCAGCAGATTGGGAACCCTCAGGTAGATAATGTGAAAACCCTTTTTGAGCAGAGCGATATCCGGTGCGGGTTTGTGTCCAAAAAACTCACCATGCCATACCCAGGGGCGACCGGAATATTCCCTGTTGGGCCGCACTACGGTGACCGTCTTTCCTTCGAGCGAGAAATCCTTTCGCTCGTAGCCATGCCACATGGAAATTTTCCCCGGAATTTCTTCAGCAGAAACCGGTTTTCCCGGAAAAAGAAGGTAGCACAGCAGGCAAAAGAGGCAGGGTCGGAGTAACTGCGGATGCGGCAGGTGGGTAGACCCGCAGGTTTTTGTACTTGTTATCAGCGATCGAAAGTCACCTCGGCGTATCAGGAGAAAATCCATCAGCCGGGAAAGAACTCTCTCAACTTTTTTGGGCAGTGAATTCGCTCGGTGTCCGTGGTACATGGGGAATTCCTTAATGGCCCGGGGACCCTGCCTGCTGGAACGCAGGGCAAGGCAAAACAAAAAGAAAAAGGAAATGAAGCCAATCGATTTCCAGTGGAAACTCGGGTGACGCCGATCCTGCGACTTACTGTATTTCCAGCGAAGATGAAGTAACGCAAAAGTGTCTTGAGTGCCGCAGTTACGGTATCAACCCACAAAGGCAGCAAGTTCTTCTTCGTGAAAACCGATGAACATTTTTTTGCCAATCCGAAAACAGGGGGCTCGCAGATTTCCGCTGGGACCAATCATGATTTTGACCAGATCCTCGGCAGAAGGCGCGTCCTTCCTGATGTTATAGCTAATGATTTTTTTCCCCCTCGCAGCGGTGACAGTGGTGCAGGTTTGCGCCATTTCCACTGCCTGATCCGGACCGATTTTTTCCTTGCGGGCGTCGGTCAATTCGGGGGTTTCAATTCCAAGCTTTGCAAGAACCTCCTGCGCTTTTTTGCAGCTGGTTCAGCCGCCTCGATGGTAATACCAGTCAATTTTTTTGGCCAACTTGGGGCTCCTGTTCTTTTTACTGTTTCGCGGGGGAATGGGATCTTTCCAACAGCTACCAATTTACACGTTTCACCTCTTGGCGCCAGCCCATCCACTATAATGAACAAGCTCTGGGTGATTCTGCCGCCGGCAGACTGGCTTCTGAATGTTCCTTAAGATTTGGTAAGTTACGTGGCGACGAATTTTGAAAAGGGCCCTCGTTTTGCTGGTGGGGGGATTGCCTGTTCCGGGGCTCGGTTGCCGGACGAGGATTCGTCGGAACCGGGCTTGGGCCCCAGAGCCACCTGTCCCCGGTTTGGACGGTCGGCATGGGGGAGGTGGGTGATTGGTGTTGCCTGGTTCCTGTTAGCTCTGAATTGTATGGGCGGGACCCTTTCGGGTGAAACGTTGAAGGTTCCTCAGCAATTCAAGACCATTCAGAAGGCAATGGAACGTGCCGGAGCAGGGGACACGGTACTGGTTTCCGCCGGAATTTACGCCGGAACGGTGTCCTTGAAGAAAGGAGTCCGGTTGAAAAGTGCCGGTAATGACGAACCAGGGTATTTGGGCCTCAAACGGGCCGAGGCGACCATTCTGGATTTGAAAAAAGCTGCCGTACCTCAGGGTGTCCTGATGAAAGAGGGGTCCATTCTGGATGGTTTCTCTGTTCGGAATTTTGGGGAATTCGATGTTCGGAAATGGGAGAACGACTATGAAACCCAGGGAAATCTGCAGGAGGAACATCAACTTGGAAGGCAGGGCAGGGCGGCTATCCTGGTTCCCGGTGTGGCATGTACTGTTTCCAACAATATCGTTTGTTTGAATGGTTTTTCCGGAATACTGATTCAGGGCAAAAGTGAGCAGGGGGGACCCCCGGTGATCGGCAGGAATTACTGTTTCCGCAACATGGGGGCAGGGATCAGCCTGGTGAAAGGATCAGAAGCAAAGGTGGTGGAAAACCGGGCTTTCGAGAACCTGGTTGCGGGTATTGGTCAGAATAACGCACATCCCCAGCTGGTAGGCAACTTGTGTTATGGCAATGTACGTGCGGGAATTGGCATCAGTAACGGCTCTTCCCCGCTGGTTCGTGAAAACGTCTGTTTCTTCAATCGCAGGGCAGGGATTGGAGTCCGCACAGGCGGCGGAACCCGTCCGCTGATCGAGGGGAATTCCTGTTTCGCCAATGCCATGGCCGGAATTGGGTCGAGGGAAGGAGCAAGACCATTGATCCTGGAAAACAACTGTTACCAGAATGGTTTGGCAGGCATTGGCTCCCGGGATCATGCCCGGCCTGTCATCCTGCGAACTGGTGCTGCAGGAATCAAATGGCTGGCATCGGAAACGAGGACGGGGTGGAATCGATCCTGGCAGGTAATTTGTGCCAGGAAAATCGAACCGCGGGAATCGGTTTTGTGGAGACCCCATCCAGTGAGTCTCTGCTTCTGAATAACCGATTGATCAACAACCGTCTGGTTGCCGTTGGTGTTCAGTCGGGGTGGAAAATCACCGCGATTGGAAATCATGCTTACAGGGAATCAGGCATGCCACCTATGGTGATGGTCGCCGAGGGTTCCTCGATCCGGATGGTGGATTGCGTATGGGTTGGCGGCGAAGTGGCGAGTCTTCGTTGCGCCGGAATTGCAAACATCCGTGGAAGCCGGTTCCAGGGACACAAACCTCGTCAAGGAGGCCCGCCGAATGTCGGTATCTGGGCACTGCCTGGCAGCACGGTTCATGTCGACGGTTCCTTTTTTTCCGGATGGCGTAATGCGATCAGCGCAGACGCTTCCCAGGTGTTTCTCAGTCATTCGCTTATCGCCAGTTCTCACCAGGTGCCCCTGGTGCTGCAAAATCCGACCCCCATGACCTCGATAGTCGGCAACCGGTTTTTGGCGGATGGACCCGGCATCACCCTCTTTCGGTCCAATCGAACTGACCGGGTCAAGGCTTCCGGCAATCAATTCCTGGCTAAGGATCAACAGGAAGTTCGGCCCCGGAAAAACTGAGTGAAAATCGACCGGCCGGCCGATTTCGCGGACAATTGAAAAGAGAGTTTCCCAGCAGCGAATTGAGCCCTGTACGCGGTAGGTGTTGCGAACCTGGACCGGAGGACCGTGCAACAAGAAAGTGGGTCTGCCAATGCGTCAGGGATAAAAAGTGCCAGGCAGTGCGATGGGGGCGCTGAAAGGTCGGGTTGCCCGCCAGGGTTGCTTTTCGAAAAGCCCTGCATTTGCGGTCGTTCACCTGGACGCAATCAGCGGGGCTTGCCGATCTGGATCATCGGAAGACCCGGCCCTTCTTCATCGTCGATGTACTCAGAGAAATTTTTCCCAGAGTCCATTTTCAAAATTGCCGGCGGTATCCTCGAGCTGTCTTCTGCCGAGTCCCGGATGTCGTGTACGACGAGGATCTTTTCGGGTGAGATGCCGTTTTCCTTGAAATAGTCGATAAACCGGTCGACATACTTTTTGTTGGAGGCACTCGAGACAAACTTGACAACGTAATCCACCGAGGTGGGGCGAGAAAGAATGTCTACAAAATCCCATGGGCGGAAATTCTTGTCGTAGACGTGGCAGCCAATGTGGTAGTGAAGTTTGTCCTGCCAATCGAGTGCGAATACCTTTTTCTGTTTTTCGGGAAAGGAAAAGTTGGTTCTCAGCTCAATTTCGACAAACTTGTCCAGCCGACTGTGAAAGTATTCCATCAATTCGACGTAGTTCTTCTTGACTGCGGGTTCTCCCCCTGTCAGGCGGAGCGAAATGTTGTCGAATTGGTTGAGGAAAATTTCAGCTGCTTCGATCAGCCGGTCCGTAGGCATCTCCGGGAGTTTCTTGTTGACCGTTTTCCACGCGGTGCAATAACTGCAGGTGTAGTTGCAGGTTTCGGTGATTTTCCAGCGGATAAAGATGTCCGCCTTGCGATTCCTGCGGCTCTTGCGGTAGTCGCCGATCAGTCCCTTGGCCGCGATCAGGTTGTCGAATTCCTCCCTGGATTCCGATCGAATGGTATTTCGGGCGTAACACATGCGACGTTTGCAATAGAGGTTGCACTGTGCCTCGGTATCAGACTCGACGTCAATCAGATTGATATGCCCGTCTTCGAAAAGGTTTCCCATGTAGGTTTGCTTTTCCGCATAGCGGAGGCAGCGGGCATAGTCTCCATTGGCGTTGATTTCGACAGCCGTTCTTCCACCTGAGCAGAAATTATAGCGAGGGGCAATTTCGTCCAGGATGTTAAACAGCTGTTTCTGCACAAATGGAAACCTGGGCTCGTTTGCATCGACGGATCGTTGAATGGAATCGTGAACGATGTCGTATGGATGGTCATTGGTGAGCTTCAGGATGTTCTCAAATTCGCTGGACGCTTCCTCACCGAGTTCAGAGTGAAGCATTTCATTCAGACGGATGCCCGCGTCGGAATCCGCGAGCATTGATTTGAGATCCTTTTTGGGCGAATGAATGCTGTAGAGCAACATGCGATGATTTTTGATAGACAGATTGTTTAAATGGTTCGACTTTATTCTAGCCAAATCATTCTGGAATCAATCGTCAAATCAGGTCGCGTGAATTTTTTCGGCAAAATCCGGAAGTAAAAAAATTTCCAGATTCCAAATGGGCTTAACGAAAAAATGATCGTTTATTGCATCTCGCGAATCACGTCCTTGACGATTTTGGCTATTTTTGCCGGATCCAGCTCCGACGATTGCTGGTCATGGGTGGCATCGCATCCTCCGAGGGGTTCGTCGGTAAAGCCTTCCTCTGCCAGCAGGCACTGTAATTTTCGGCTCAAGTCTTCCAGTTGTTTCAATTGCAGCTCCGACTGCGGCTGCCGTCCCCTTCCTGTTTTGAATCCCCTGAGCTGCAAGGCAGCACGAAACCCTTCCGGGAATTCTGAGGAGTAAATCATGGCATCGAAAATTGGAAGCAACCGGTATTGCAGATCGCGGGCCTGCTCGATTTCGCCAGCGCGGGTCAGCTCGTAAAGCTTGCGGGTGATTTCGGGCATGATTCCGCTGGTGGCATTGGTGCCACCATCCGCGCCGATCAACAGCATTGGCATCAGGGCAGCTTCCCATCCGGTCAGAAAGGAAAAATCGGGGCGGATGGACTTCACCGCCGAGATCATTCTCATCATGTGGGGCAGGTCACCTGAAGAATCCTTGATGGCCGCGATGCGGGGGCATTCTTCTACCAAACGCTGAACGGTAGGGACATCGATAGGAGATGCGAACATCGGAATATTGTAAAGCGTCACATCAATCGGTGAATGATCGGCGATTTCCTTGAAATAGGCGTAAACACCATCCGGCGACAGTTTGAAATAGAAAGGGGAAACAATGGCCACGGCACGGCATCCCAGTTCGTGGTATTTTTCACAGGCACGAATGGTTTCCCGGGTGTTCGCCTCCGCGGCGCCGGCCAGAATGGGAACGCGACCCCGGTTCTCATCGGCAATGATTTCAATAATTCGGAACCGCTCTTCGGCCGTAAATCTGGTAAATTCACCGGTGGAGCCATTGGGATAGAGTCCGTGAACGCCTTTGTCGATTAACCAGTTGACGTAACGACGGAGTTCCGGCTCATTTATTTCCAGATTAGAATCCAGTGGGACCAGGTTAGGGGTAAAAATGCCCTGAAGTTTGCTCATTGATTGATTACCGTGATTGCTCGGTTCTGGCATAAAAAGCCGCTTGCGGCTTTTTATGCATAATCGGAAAAATCGGACTGCTTGGGCCCGGAACGGTTTTGAGACCCAGCCGTTTTTTATTTTAAATTGCAGAAAAGCTCGTGTGGCCAAAAAACGAAAACCAGCCAAAAAGAACCCTGCAGCTCCAGTGAATGGGGATACTTTTCTAGGGAAGGCTCCTGCCGGTGCAGTCGAGGTTTCCTCTCGGGAAGGCAGGCTGACTTGGGGTGAGTGGATTGGAGCGGGGGTTTTTCTATTTGCTCTAGGCATATACCTGCTGTTTTTCCTGTTCCAAAAAACCGAAATCGGAGAGCGGTTCGGAGTAGGCCTGGCGCTGCTGATGAATCCCGATTTTTACTGGTTGTTCTGGACCGGAAGTCCCGACGGGAAAATTTATCCATTGGACCGGTTTCCCGTGTTGGTGGGAGTCGTTTTTCATTTATCGCTTTGCGGAGGAATTGGATATTGGGTCAATTCTTTCCTGTTGCGACTGCGGACGACCCCGCTGGAATCAACGCTGCTTGCGATGGCGACCGGCCTCGGTTCCCTTTCGGCTTACACCGTACTCCTGGGCTGGATGCACCTTTACTCACTGAAATACCTGCTGCTGGTGCCTCCTTTCGTTTTTTCCTGCCTCGGTTTTTACCGGCTTGCAAGAAAAGGAGCACTTGGAAGGGTGCCACGCGGAGGCGGTCAACTTTCAGAGGATCCCCTCCAAGCCCGTCAACACTGGACGAATTGGATCGCTCTTGGCAACCTTCCATTTGCGATTCTGATTTTACTTGCCAGCAGTAACCCACCCTGGGAATTCGATGTGCGGGAATACCACCTTCAGGTTCCCAAGGAATGGTACCAGACAGGTGGGATCACCTGGCTGCGACACAATATTTACGGGAACATGCCGCTGGGCACCGAAATGCATGCCCTGTTTGCAATGCTGTATGTACCCGGGAAAGATGACTGGTGGTGGGGGGCACTGATCGGAAAAACGGTATCGGGAACTTTCTCCATTCTGTCAGCTGCTTCGATTTATTGCCTTGGAGCGAGACTGTTTGGACGTTTCGCGGGTTCTACGGCTTCGGTCGTTTATCTTTCCACACCGTGGGTGACGGCTAACAGCATTGTTGGATACAACGAGGCAGCGGTTGGGTTTTTCCTGCTGATGTCCCTGTTGACGCTTGTACTGATCTTCTGGGAATGCAGGAATTCCGCCACCTCGTTTTCTTTCTGTTTCCAATCCGTGCGGCCCTTCCTGATGACCGGTTTCTTTGCCGGTGCATCGGTTGCCTGCAAGTACACCGCAGTCCCCTTTGTCGCTCTTCCTGTCCTTGGGTTTACGTTGCTGATGGTCCTGCTGGGTAACCGGGCGCGGACGGCCGTCATTTTGACCTTCCTGTTGATTGGCATGGCCCTTGGAGGGGGTGTCTGGTTCAGCAAGAATTTGTTTTTGACAGGTAACCCGACTTACCCTTTGTTGGAATCTGTCTTTGACTCAGAACGGACCGATGCACAGGAGGAACAGTGGGCCAAAGCCCATGGGACTCCCGAAAACGTTGCGGCTGTGTCCGCACTCCAGGAAAAGGCCGGGTCCCTGCTGGTGAGTTACAAATGGCTCAGTCCGCTGGTCTTTCCCTTTTTCCTGCTTGGACTGTTTTCGAACAGTCGGCGGTTGGTGTGGAGTCTTTGCCTTTACCTGCTTTCGGTGTTTCTTGTCTGGCTGATGGCGACTCATCGTCTGGAACGATTCCTGTTACCCGTTTTGCCAGTCGTCTGTCTGGTTTGCGGTGCGGGGTGCTGCTGGTTGCAGCATCGTCATTGGAAATTGATTGTGTTTTTCGTCTTGTTGCCGGGAGTTGGCTTCAATTGGATGCTCTCATCCAGTCGGCTTGTGGGGGATGTCAGGATTTTCTCCCGACTGGCGGACCTGGATTGCAGGAGTCTGAACGCCAGTGATTTTTACCATCCGCAGGGTCTGGTGGTTCCTTTGAATCATCGTGTGCCGGAGATTGCTTGGTTGAACCAGGAGCGTCCGCAGGCCAAAGTGCTGTTTTTTGGTGAATGCCGACCTTTCGAAGCGGAATTCGACGTGATCTATAACACCTGTTTTGATCCCTGTGAAACGTCGAGGCGTTTGACTGGGAAAACTCCCGAAAAGATTCGCCAGAGTTTGAAAGAAGAAGGTATTACCCATTTGTT
>JAYZFP010000223.1:0-5385 GCA_036336715.1 Planctomycetota bacterium | reverse complement strand
CTCAAAACGGGGACGTCCTCCATCACTGAGCCTGACAAAATTAAACATCGATTCCTGGGTCGTCTTTTCGGATTCTTCGTCCCTGGCCAATACCGGCAGAATGATGGTCTCCCGGGCCAGTCCATGGGCATGTCCCGTATTGAGGGTCGTGTTGAGCTGCACCAGCATTTCCAGCCCCGACAGTGCCCGGTCCGCAAAAGCAGAATCCGGGTTACTGCCATAAAGGTTTCCTCCCAGGCAGAGACCGAACCGCAGCTCGCCGGTATCGGCCCCCTCCATGCACGCAAGGGTGTCCCTACCGGCAACTGTCGGAAGCGAAACACCCATTTCGGTTTGCAGATTCTCAAAAATCTTTTCCTTGAGCCGGGGCGTCACTCCCATCGAGCCCATTCCCTGGACATTGGAATGCCCCCGAATCGGCATCAGGCCGGCGCCTTCCCTGCCAACCATGCCCCGCATCAACGCGAGGTTGGAAATCGCCTGGACGTTTTGCACGCCATGGCTGTGGTGGGTGATGCCCATCGTCCAGGAAAAAACGGTCCGCCGGGACGCGCCATAGATTTCTGCGATCGATTCGATCTCCCTTCGGCTGACCCCCGACTTGGCAACCAGCTCATCCCACTCGACTGTTTCAAGTTCCGACAGCCAGTATTCCACACCGTCACAGTGGTTCTCGAGGAATCCCCGGTCCAGGAGGTTCCGCTCCGCGATGGACTTGGCGATACCGGTCAACAGGGCCAGGTCTCCTCCAATATGGGGCTGCACATAAAGGGATGCGATCGGGCTGCCAAAAAGCATGCTGCGAAAATCGCTGGGAATCCGGAAGTTGACCAGGCCCGTTTCCACCACCGGGTTGATCACGATGACTTTTCCCTTTCGGCGGCGGACTTTCATCAAACTGGTCATCAGCCGGGGGTGATTGCTGGCCGGATTTCCACCGATCAGGAAAACCAGGTCAGCTTTTTCGAGATCCTCCAGGACCAGGGTTGCCGTGCCACTGCCAATGCTGCTGGTCAGCCCGACGCCACTTGCCTGGTGACAATAGTAGCTGCAATTGTTGACATTGTTGGTACCGAACAGCCTGGCCAGCAACTGCAGCAGAAAGCCGGCTTCGTTACTGCTTCTTCCGCTGAAATACCAGAACGACTCGGCGGCCGAAATGGACTTCAGCTTTTTCGTGATTCTGGAAAGTGCCTCGTTCCAATCGATCGGCCGATAGTACTGCTGCCCCTTTTCAAACAGAATCGGGCTGGCAAGTCGGCCACAGGTTTCCAGCTCCCGAGGCGAAAAACGCTTTAATTGCTCGATGGAATAGGTTGACCAGAAAGAATCCCCGATGGGTGATTGCATGTCCGCGGCCATGGCCTGCAGCGACTTTTTGCAGACTTCCGGAAAGCCGCCCGCCTCGTTGACCATCCCCCCCCGTTGGCCCCCCATGCCCAGGGCGCAGGTTTTACAGGCATTCCTGCTTCGCATGGCCTGCCAGAATTTCCACAAACCACCCGCTTCCCGGGCCTTCTGGAAGGTGTACCTGATCGCTTGCCAACCACCGCCACTGTTCGGTTTTTTCATCGAATTTCCGACTCCGGTTTCCAGGGACCTTTTTTCCCATTATTCACGCCGACCGCCAGACCGAAACCGGACTTGGCAGTAAAAGGTCCCCGGGATTTCGGCCTGGCTGACCCAACCTTGCCACTCGCTGTTACCACCCTTGAAGCCTAGTGTTCCAATCTGTCGATGGCTTTGGCAATGGACTAGAATGCAGGTGTCAACGCAAGTTTCCGGGGAAAAACAGATGCTGGATATTATCGGCCGAGGCGTGGCTCAAACCTGCAACGGGGCAACACGGCGTGAGGTACTGCAGGCAGGCTCCCTCGGTGCACTCGGCCTCTCGCTGCCACAACTGCTCGCCGCGGAGGAGCGAAGAGCGAAAGAAAAAGATGATGACAGGGCGTGCATCATGATTTTCAACCTCGGTGGCCCCAGTCAGCTGGACACGTTTGACATGAAGCCCGAGGCCCCCGCGGAGGTGCGTGGACCTTTTCAACCGATTGCAACCCGCGGCGAATTTCAAATCAGCGAAATTTTCCCCAGGCATGCGGAAATCGCCGACAAGTTCTCGCTGGTCCGCAGCTGTCATCATACCGGGGCTGCGGTGCACGATGCGGGCTGGCAGATGATGCAGACCGGAAGACTGTTCACCGGTGGCATCCTGACACCCCATGCGGGCGCTGTGACCGGCTACCTGCGTGGTCGCAGGACAGATCTTCCGCCGCATGTTGTGCTTCCCGAAAAAATGGGGCGAGGGGGAGGGAACCTTCCCAACGGACAGTCAGGGGGATTTCTTGGAAAGACCCATGATCCGTTTGAACTTTCCGCGGATCCCTCCCAACCAAATTTCAAAGTTCCCGACCTGCTTCCCCCTCCTTCACTGGGACAGGCCCGCATCGACCGACGCAAGAAAATGCGGGAGGTGGTCGATCAGTCGCTGCAGCAGTTCGAAACCAGCGAAAACGCAAAAATGCTGAATGACAATTTCCAGGCCGCCTTTCGATTAATGAACAGCCGGCAGGCCCGGGAAGCGTTTGACCTGACCAAGGAACCCCGGAAGGTCCGCGAACGCTATGGCATGAACCGGTTTGGCCAATGCTGCCTCCTGGCGAGGCGACTTATCGAAGCGGGAGTCCGTTTCGTGACCATCAATACGTTTCTGACCGTATTCAATGAAGTCACCTGGGACATTCACGGCTCGGCCCCTTTTACCTCGATCGAGGGAATGAAGAACATCGTGGCCCCCATGTACGATCAGGCTTATGCCGCCCTGGTCAGCGACCTGGAAGACCGGGGTCTGCTGGAAAAGACGATGGTTTGCAACCTTTGCGAGTTTGGTCGAACCCCCCGCGTCAATCCGGCGGGCGGGCGGGATCATTGGCCACAGTGTTACACGGTCTATTTCGCGGGAGGTGGTGTTCGGGGTGGGCAGGCCATCGGAGGCAGTGATCCTGTAGGGGGAGTTCCGGCGGATCGTCCAGTGGGCCCTGCAGAAGTCGTGGCGACCATTTTCAAAAGCCTTGGATTCAACCTGGAAACGGACTTGCCGGGCCCGGGAGGACGTCCCTTTCCGCTGGTAAATTATGGTGCCCACCCCATTGATGAGCTGTTTGGTTAGAATCCGAATCCGGCTGTTCTCACTCATTTTCCAGCCACGGGCTGGAACCGAATCTCCAACCCCCTGGCCCCCCATGAAATGCTGCCCCTCGCTGATCGCCGCCGTCCTCTCCTGTTCCGTTTCCGTGCTGGTTTCGCAGGACCTCCCGGAAGCGATGCCGAAAGAAGATGGGGCGGGTAACTCGGCTCCAGGCACGATCTCCTTTGCAAATGATGTCCTGCCGGTTTTTGCCAAGCTGGGATGCAACTCGGGTGCTTGTCACGGGGCACTCGCGGGCAAGGGTGGATTTCGACTGTCACTGCGGGGATTTGATCCGTTTTCCGACCATTTCAATATCGTGAAGCAGGCTCGTGGTCGGCGGGTGGAATTGCGTGCCCCGGCCAAAAGCCTCCTGCTGACCAAACCGACTGGTGCCCTCGCCCACAAGGGAGGAGTCCGTTTTGATGTCGATTCAAAAGCGTACAGGATTCTGTCGAGCTGGATCGCCGACGGCGCTCCGGGGCCAAGAACATCGGACCCGAAAATCGTATCCCTTCAGGCCGTGCGGGAAGAGGATCCATCCCGGATCCGGGTCAAGGCAACCTACTCCGATGGCAGTTCCCGTGACGTGACACGGTGGTCGCTGTTCACATCCACGGATGAAACCATTGCCAGGGTTTCCGAGCAGGGCCTGGTGAAAATTGTCGGACATGGACAGGGTGCCGTGACGGCCTGGTTTGGCAGCCACATCGCTGTCGCCATGCTGTCAATTCCCTACCCGAACCAGGTGAATACCAACTGGTACACCAGGGCCAGGAGGTCAAACTTCATCGACGACAGAACCCTGGAACAATTGCAGGCGTTACACCTGGAACCGGCCCCAAGATGCGATGACGCGACGTTCATTCGCCGGGCATTCCTGGATACGATCGGTGTCCTGCCGACACCGGAGGAGGTGACCACGTTTCTCAAAGACCCTGCGGTGGACAAGCGGAACCTGCTGATTGACCGGTTGCTCGTGCGTCCTGAATTCAGTGACCTGTGGAGTTATCACTGGTCGGATGTCCTGCTGATCAACGGCGCCCGCCTGCGGCCCAAGGCTGTCAAATCGTTTTACCAATGGGTGCGGGGACATGTGGAAAAAAACACACGCTGGGATCAGTTTGTCAGGGAGATCATCACTGCCCGGGGAAGCAGTTTTGAGAATGGGGCCACCAACTTTTACGCCCTGCACCAGGACCCGCAGAACATGGCCGAAAACTCCAGCCAGGCATTCCTGGGCCTGTCCATCGAGTGTGCTAAGTGCCACAACCACCCGTTGGAAAAATGGACCAACGACCAGTACTACGCCTATGCCAACCTTTTTTCCCGGGTCCGTGCCAAGGGCTGGGGAGGTGACGGTCGCAATGGCGATGGCAAACGGAGCCTGGTCCTGGCATCCAGTGGCGAGTTGATTCAGCCGCATACCGGAAAACCCCAGCCCCCCACACCCCTGGACGGAAAACCGCTGCCTTTTGACTTCCCGGGAGATCGCCGCCGGCCTCTGGCGGAATGGATGGTTTCTCCTGACAACCCCTACTTCACCCGGGCCATTACGAACCGGGTCTGGGCAAAGTTTTTCGGCGTGGGACTGGTGGAACCGGTGGATGACCTGAGACTCAGCAACCCGGCCTCCAACGGAAAACTGCTGGATGAACTCGCCCGTTTTGTTGTCCAGAACGAATATGATCTGAAAAAACTGATGCGGCTGATCCTGCAGTCGGAAACCTACCAGCGAAGCAGTTTGGCGTCTGCCGGCAATCGTGATGAAACCCGTTATTTCTCCCGTTATTACCCCAGGCGTTTGCAGGCGGAGATTCTTCTGGACGCCATGTCCGAGGCAACCAAGGTCCCCACCCCTTTCAACCAGATCGCGTTCCCGGGCGCTGATAACCAGAAGACGGATTTTTATCCCGTCGGTACCCGAGCCGTCCAGTTGTATGACAGCGCCGTGGCTTCCTACTTCCTCAAGACCTTTGGCAGGAACCAGAGGGAAATCACCTGCGAATGTGAACGAACCAATGAAGCCAGCATGGTGCAGGTCCTTCACATCTCCAATGGAGACACCCTGAACCGGAAACTGGCGGCTCCCGAGAACCGGATTCAGCAATGGATCAAAGAGGGTCTGAGCGACGAGCAGATTATCCGACGGGCTTTTCTCGTCTGCCTGGCACGGGAACCGTCAGCCAAAAAAATGG
>JAYZFP010000222.1:0-17178 GCA_036336715.1 Planctomycetota bacterium | reverse complement strand
GCAGGTTGCCGAAGAGGTCGTTTCGCGATCGTATTACCGGTTGGATGTGGATCCGCCCTCCGGTGCGGTCGCGTCCATTCTTCAGGCGACTGGGGAGTTTCTCCAGTGGTGCCTCAAGCCGTTTGAAGGTGTTTTTGACTGGATCGAAGGGCTCCCGGCCGCGGTGAGAAATCTGCTGGTCATTGTCCTTTTGCTGGTTGTCATCGCACTCCTGGTTCATATCGTTTATTCGATTGTCAGTGCGGCCAAACGAAAAAAAATGAAGGTCCAACTGGACGATGCCCACACACAGGAACACTCTGCCTCCGAATTGGAACGAAACGCGATGGACTGCTCGAGTGCGGGGGAATGGGTGCTGGCGATTCGTTACCTTTACCGGGCGGCCATCATTCGGATTTGCAAAAAGGAAGAAAACAGGATTGGTTCCGGCATGACCAACCGGGAGCAATTGATGAGACTGAGGAACACTCCGTTCTTTGAGCCAATTCGTATTTTGGGAAACATGGTTGAGCAGAAATGGTACGGTGAGCAGGCTTGTACCGGAGCGGATTTCGAGGTTTGTCACCGCGCTCACCAACAGATAAGAGACCTGTTGTAGATCATGAACCGTTTTTTACCTCGACAACTGAATGCCCGCGTCATGATCACTTTGGTCACTACCGTGGCCGTTGTGTCGGTGGTGCTGACCGTTTTGCAGTTCAGTTCGACCAGCGAGGTCAGTAAGCTGGCTCGGGATTCCTACGGAACCCGCAGTTTCGGTTACCGGGCTTTTTATGAAGTTCTGGGCGAACTTTCGTACCACAGCCAGCGAACCGTGGCCCCCCCCGCCAGCGAAAATGAAACCGAAAAAACCTTGGTATTGCTTCAGCCGAAACCGCGGATCCTCAACAGCGAAGTGGCGTTTGTCAATGAATTGAAAGAATGGATCGAGTCCGGCGGTCACCTGCTTTACTGCCCGGCAGTCTACCGCGGATCAAAGAATGGCAAACTGGTGATTCGTCCCCCCCGCGTAGAGGAGTTCCTGCCGCTCCTGGGAATCGAAGGTGTGGGCTATCGGCAGATGCGTTTCGGCAAGATTGAAAACGGGGACGATTCGGATCCGCCCGAAACCATGGTTGAAAAAATATCCGTCGAACTGGCGAGACTGTTGGAAGACGATCAGCGGCCCCGTTTGACTCTTTCCAGTCGGTGTTCAGGAAACCTGGAATACCTGGACGACTCAATCAGCAGGTTGCAGGTTTATAAAGATGAATGGCTGGCCGTTGAGGCATCGGATGATCTGGTGGATGGGAAAATCACCGTGATGGAAAATGATCCGGATAGCCTGGACCGGCTGACCGGCGACCTGGTGGTCTCGATACCCCTGGGCAATGGAATGGTGACGGTGGTGGCTTCTCCCTGCATCGCGGAAAACCGGTTGATCGACCAGCAGGATAATGCCGTGCTGATGGTCCAGCTGGCTGGAAGCAATTCCGTGGTTGAGTTCGATGAATTTTTCCACGGCCATTACGTGCAGGGCAACATACTTTACCTGTTGACCCAACCGGTTTACACGATGGTTCTCCTGCTGCTGTTGCTGCTTTGCGGGCTCTGGATCAACCGTCAGGCCAGGTTCCTGGGGCCTCCCCTGGATCCTCCTTCCTCGAGTCGCCGAACCATCACGGAGTACATTTCAGCGATGGCCCGGCTGTTGGGCTCGGGTCGGGACAGCCTGGAATTTCTGGTCCGGGAATTACGGGCCGGGTTGCTTGCGACCCTGGCGGACGAACTGGAAATGCGTGGTTTGAAATCCAAACCGGAGCTTCTGATTGCGACTTTGGAGCGCACCCGTCCCGAAATGGCCGGTCGCTACCGTCAATTGCTTGGGAAATTGGATCGTTTGCTGGGGCAGCCCACGCAAATCGACAGAAAAACCGTCACCTCAGTTGTCAAGGAGTTTCGTGTTGTCTTTGAAACAAAGCTATGACGCAATCCGTCAGGAAATCGAAAAGGTCGTATTTGGCCAGGATCAGGTCGTGGAGTTGTCGATGGCTGCCCTGTTCAGTTGCGGTCATGTCCTGCTGGAAGGGCCACCGGGTACAGCCAAAACGATGCTGGTGAAATCGATTGCGGCCGCGCTGCAACTGGAATGGAAACGGGTTCAGATGACCCCCGATCTTTTGCCCGGAGACATCACGGGGTCGCTGGTTTTTAATTCGACCACTGATGATTTTGAATTCCGGCAGGGGGCCGTATTCACGAATTTCCTGCTGGCTGATGAAATCAACCGCTCCTCGGCCAGGACTCAGTCGGCGTTGCTGGAAGCAATGCAGGAGCTGAGCGTCACTTATGACAAAGAGACGCACACCCTGCCCAGCCCTTTTATCACTTTTGCCACGCAGAACCCGGTGGAAACCGAGGGGACCTATCCGCTTCCCCTGGCACAGTTGGACCGGTTCATGTTCAAGGTGATGGTTTCCTATCCCGACCCGGGTGAGGAAGACAGGATTCTCAAGGAGCACCATGCGACCAGCGGTTCCGGGAAATCTCTCGTCAGTACGATTGAGCCAATTCTCGATGGCCAACAGCTGCTGGCAGGACGGGAGGAAATTCGAAATACGATCGTACGGGATGAAGTGATCAGTTACGTTCGCCGGTTGATCAAGGCAACCCGGGATCATGACCTGATTTCGGTGGGGGCCAGTCCCCGTTCCGGATTGATGTTGCTGATGGGGGCCAAGAGCATTGCCCGCTTCCAGGATCGCGATTTCGTTGTCCCGGACGATATCAAATATGTCTTTTTGCCGGCTTTGCGTCACCGTGTGGTGCTCTCGCCGACTGCGCAGCTGGAGGGAATGGAGGCGGACCAGGTACTGATCAATATCCTGGAAGCGATCGAGGTTCCTCGATGAAATTCCGACCGGGAAAGAACCTGATTGGGGCGGTCGCTTTGCTGACGCTCTTTTCGCCCAGTTGTTTCTACTGGCCTGTCCTGATGTGGGGGGGTGGCGGGTTGCTGCTTTTGCTGATGTTCGGTGTCGGCCTGGGTTACAGGCGACTGGAGAGGCAGAAAAGGGCGTTGAAGGTCGGCCGGAAAATCCCGAAGAGCATGGGGCGAGGTGTTTCTTTTTCGATGCAGCTTGAAATTGGGAACACCGGCGCAAGCCCGGTAAAGGGTTGGATTCGTGACGATCTTCCACCGGTTGCCCTGCCCCGCTACAAGCGGCATGGTTTTGAGCTGGATGCCGGTGAGGAGCAATGCCTGGCATCGAGCGTTTGCATACCGGAGCGGGGAAGCTACCTGTTTTCCCGGGTCTGGGTGGAGCTGGTGGACTGGACCGGCCTGTTGGGAGTGCAATTCGAATTGGCAATGGAAGACAGGCTTCGGGTTCTGCCTGAGGTGTTCAGCTCTGAAAAAGGGCTCCAGCAGAGTCGTTCCGCGGCGGTCGAACTTCTGGATAAACTGAAAATGGCCAGGCAGCAGGGGCTGGGAACCGAATTCGATTCGCTTTCCGAGTTCCGTGAGGGGGACGATTACCGTCGCATCGATTGGCGGTCGACGCAGCGGATCCAGTACCCGGTGGTGCGGCGGTTTCAGATCGAACGTCACCGGGACGTGGTGATCCTGATCGATTGTGGCCGGCTGATGGGGCAAATGTGCGGAAACGGCAGCAAGCTGGATTGTGCTGTGGACGGCGGGTTGATGATTGCCCGGGTGGCACTCAATGGTGGAGACCGCTGCGGTATCGGGCTGTTTGACAGTCGTGTGATCGGCTATGTCCCGCCGCAATCCGGTGATCCCGCTCTCAAGCTGCTTACCGAGTGTGTCTACGATGCCCGGTCGGAATACCGGGAGAGCAATTTTGCCTCGATGTTTTCCACGCTTCAGGCCAGGCAGCAAAAGCGTTCTCTGGTGATTGTGATTTCGGACATCCTCGATCGGGAGACCTCGACCCGTTTTCGCAACTCATTGGCCAGCCTGGCACGTCAGCACCTGGTTCTCTTTGCAGCCCTCAAGACACCGGTTCTGAAGAACCTTCTCGAAAAGAAATCCGAGGCACTCCAGGACGGTTTTGAAAAAGCGGTCACCTTTCGGCTTCTTCGCGACCGGTCCGAGGCAATCCAGTCCATCCAGCAGGCGGGAGTTCAGATCCTGGATGTCGAACCGAGTGAACTGACAACACCGCTGATCAACCGTTTCATTGAACTTCGCCAGGGGACCCATTTGTAACGCAGGGACGCTACCAACCTGTTGCGGTTGCTGGAGGGATTTCCCGAAAAGGATTTACCCCGCAGGGGTGGGGGAGTTCAAGCGACGGGAATCGATTGGCGGGGCTTCAGCGCGATTCAGGAAAAACCCGGCCCCGATGTAGAGGATCCAGAACAGCAGGGTTGCCATGGCAAATCCGAGTCGAGCAGAAGATGACCAGTAGCTTTGACGAAGGTAGCTTTCGACAATGGCTGCAAAAATCAGCATCAGGATGGACGCCGCCACGATTGTACCAGCTTCCTTTCCCACCCTTTTCAGGCATTCCGAGCGGGAAAATTGGCCCGGGGCGAGAACTGATTTTCCCAGGTGGAGTCCCACTCCACCGGCCAGGATAATGGCCCCCATTTCGGTAATCCCGTGCGGCAGGATCCAGGCCCACATTTCGGTGTAAATACCTGCCCGGTGATGGACGGCTACAAAAACACCCAGGACCATGCCGTTGTAGAACAGGATCAGGACTGATGGGAAAGCTACCAGGATACCGGTGGCCATCACCAGGATGGCGACCTTGGAGTTGTTGAGAAACAGGAAAGCCGCGAACTGGAACTTGGAACCGTCATCCTGGTCCCGTCCGGATCGCAGTCCGTCTCTCAGTTGCTCGGGTGTTGCGCCGGGGCCCCTTCCTTCCATCATGGCCGGCATGATGGCATAACCTACCAATGGATCGGTCCAAGTTGCGAAATAGCCGATCAGGCCCCCACCCAGGAAAAGCACCAGGGCCAGCAGGTGATACCTCCACTGGGAAGCGATGGACTTGGCGATGCCAACCGAGAGCAGACCCAGGAGGCCTTCGAACATTCTCTTTCTGGGTGGGAGGTAGATCAGCGTGTGAGCGGCTCCCGTCAGGTGACTCAGGTAATTCGCCAGGTTTCTATCGCGCGTGTAGGTGTTTACTTGCGAGAGGTGAACCGTTGTCTGGCGGTACAGTGAGTCCAGTCTCCCCAGTTCGTCGACCGTCATTGCACCGCTGTTTTTCTTTCCCCGTTCGACAAGCGATTCAAGTTCTGTCCAGATATGCTTGTGACGCGATACGAAATCACTCATAATTTCCTCCTGAACGTTTGCCCCGGGACGGCGAAGGTGCCGGCCTGGAGCCCTGTGTCGACATGCCGGTCGAAGGGGCTGATTCCGAACTGCGGTCGGGGATTTGCGAAAAGCGTTTTTGCGGGCAGCCTGGAGGCCGATTTGTTTTCGGAGTCACGGGTTTACCTCCGCGGGGTTGCCTTCGCTGGTTTGACCCTGCCGGTCGACTGCAGGGATCTGTCTGCTTGCCGGATCTCCCTGTGGTTGGATTCCCCGTGGTTGGATTCCCTGTGGTTGGATTCCCTGTGGTTGGATTCCCTGTGGTTGGATTCCCTGTGGTTGGATTCCCTGTGGTTGGATACCCGGGGCCGTCAGCGGAGGCTGGCGATACGCGGAAGGGCTTTCGGGCTTGAAATCCAGGGGGCATTCCAGTTGCTGCATGTTTTGGTCTGTAGACTTTTGGCCACAGCCTTCGGTTCTTTCCGATCACTCATTCGGTGGTGGGCATCCAGCTGTTTTTTGCGGCCTGCCGGCCGTTTTTTTGGAACAGGTGTTTTCCCTTGAATAGCGAAACGTCTTTTGAAACTCCGGAAAACGTACAGGTATCATACCAGACAGCGGGACCGGGAAAACGGTTGATTGCCTGGGTGGTCGATGCGATCTTTTTGTCCTTCGCAATGTTTGTCCTGTTTTTTCTAACCCTCCTTTTCAGTACCGTGGTCGGTCAGTTTGTCGACGAAGTGTTGAGTGAAATGGCTGAGGATTCGGGGGAGTCCAGTTACGACGCCGTCGGGTTTGGTATCATGATGCTGATCTGGGGTGTGGGGTCGTTTTTCTACTTTTTCATTTTTGAGTTGCTTTTCAGAGGGCAGACTCCCGGAAAGAAAAGCGTGGGAATTCGCGTCGCCCGTTTGAACGGTTTTTCGTTGGACCCGTTTTCTGTGTTTTTGAGGAATGTTGTTCGCTTTATCGATAATCCGATGACCGGCCTCTGGTTGGTGGCGGCCTTCAATGGCAATCATCGTCGGGTGGGGGACCTGATTGCCGGGACGATCGTCCTGGATGATGAAAAACCCGAACTGAGTCCGGTTCGGGAACATTTGGCACAGCAGAGCGCGCTGGATGCCAGGTTTCATTTCGACCACACCAGGTTGGGCAGGATCGAACCGGAAGAATTTGAAAAATTGGAAGTGATCCTCACCCGTCTCGAGGGTGTGCCGGATCAACAGAAGCAGGAAGTTCTTCGAATGGTGGTTCTGCCCCTGGCCCAGAAAATGGATATGGATCCACCCCCGGAAGCGGAGCACAGGCTGTTCCTTGAACAGTTGCTGGCTGCGGAGTTCCGGCGGCAGAATCGCAGCCTCGGCTAGGGGATATCTCGGCTGCCATTTCAAAACCAACGGATTCCGGCTGGCCGGTGATTTGTCCTGTGCCGGTTTCAATGGCAATTCCCCTGGAACGACCGGTAGCTCTTTGGAAAAGAGCGGCGTTTTTCATGCTGTCTTGCATGGGGGAGCAGGCAGGGACGTTTCGCGATCGGGTATCCCGTCTGCGTTTCGGTGTGGGCAGGTCTGCCGCCTCTTACTCGGACAGGCGGGCCAGCTGTTTTTCCATCCGTTTGTCCGATACCGGGATGCAAGTGCCCAGTTGCTGGGAAAATGTCGAAACCCGCAGTTCCTCGATCATGAATCGGAACCGAATCAGCTCCGGTTCAAACACTCCCTGCGCCCGGTGTCGACTGAGGATCTGCTGGTACGTCTCGAAGTATTCATCAAAGCCCTGCTCGATTTCCTTTTGCCGCCGCAGGTCCGGGCGGGAAAGTTTTTCCAGCCTCAGCCGAATGGAATTGAAATAAACCGGGAACCGGCACAACCAGTCCCAGGGTGTCCGAACCCAGAAATCCGCAACCAGGAGCTGGCAGAGTTGTTTTTGGATTGCCGATTGGATTTCACCAAAGGTCTCCCTGGGTTTTTCCGCCAGCGTCACCTTCATGGACTGATAGTGTTCAAAAAATTTGGGCAACAGCCCGGCCAGGTCCTGGGTAGCGATGCTGATGGATTCATGGGCCTGGTCGATCAACTTTGAAAAGGACGTTTCGTCAGAAGGGATTTCCTTTTGCAGGTCCACAAAAGCCCGGCGGGCGATCAGGTCGGACAGGCCCTTCTTGAGCTCAGTGGACGAAGAAAACTGTGAAGCGGTCACCGCATGTTTTTCGAGGTCGGGAAGCCAGCGTAATTGCTGCTTGATGATTTTTTTGCACCGCAGAGTTACCAGGCGGGTGATTCCATAGCGGGTTTCCTGTTCCGCCAGCGGACGGGTCGGAAAAACTCTCTTTGAAACCGAATCCCCATCGTCGGCAATCGCCGGGAAACCCTCGATCTGTATTCCCCCGTGGGAAACCGGAACCGATTCGGGCACCGAACCAAACGACCATTCCCGAATTCCCTCCCCGCTCCAGCTGGTCTGGGACGCGGTCATTGCCTGGGGAGTATCCCCCTGGTTATGCTTCTGTTGCAGTTGTAAAAGGTCGCGACCCGAATCAATGACTTCGCCGTTTTCATCGGACACCTGGATATTGACTTTAAGATGGTGGTCGACCTTTTGCAGGTTGAAATCCTCCCGGGAGATGGTTTCACCCCCCAGCAGTGAAAGCTCAGCGGCCAGGCGTTCCACGAGATCACCTTTGGCAAAATCGAGTTTTCCACAGACCCGCCTGGCAGTTTCCGGTGCCGGTACGAAAATCCGCCGTTTTGACTTGGGTAGTGTGCGGATCAGGTTGGCCACCTTTTCCTCAAGCATGCCGGGGACCAGCCAGTCGAGGCGGGTTGAGTTCAACTGGGAAAGCGCGACCGAAGGAACCTTGATGGAAATGCCGTCCTCTTCGGTTCCCGGTTCAAACCGGTAATTCAGTTCCAGGTTCAGCGAGGGAGTGGGCAGGTTGGCCGGGTAGGACTGGTCAACGTTTCCGGGTTCTTCGGGCAGCAGGTCCGCCAGCGACATCTGGAGGGATGCGTTGCGCTGACTGTCTTCCCGAATCCATTTGCGGAGGGAATCACCATCGCATACCTCTTCCGGAATCCTCTGATCATAAAAACCGAGAATTGTCGCGTCGTCGACGATCAGGGATCGGCTTCTCGTTTTGGCAACCAGTGATCGGGCTTCGGCAATCAGCTGCCCGTTATGATCCTGGAAAGCATGCCGGTGAACCATCCGGTCTTCCAACAGCCCCTGTTCCAGGAAAATCTGCCGGGACTGCCCAGGGTCGATCCGACCGAAGGGAACGCTACGGCGGGGGATAATGGTCAGGCCGAACAGGGAGACCCTCTCATTGGCCATCACTTTTTCCGCCTTTTCATTCCAGAACGGATCGCTGTGCGATTTGCTGACGAGGTGATGCGCCAAGGGTTCGATCCAGTTCGGTTGCAGTCGGCACACGTTACGGAGGTAGCGCCGCGACGTTTCCACGATCTCGGTGCCCAGCACCCAACGGGGCGATTGTTCGATGAGTCCGCTGCCGGGCCAGAGGAAGAACCGGATACCACCGGCCCCCTCGTATTCGTACTTGTCCCCCTTGAGGGCAATCCCGGAAAGCAGGCCCGCCAGCAGCGCCCGGTGCAAAGGATCGTAGTCGTTTTTTCGCTTGCCCAGCCTTATTTTCTGCTGGGTGCAGAGGTCCTTGAGTTGGCGGTAAACATCCAGCCATTCCCGAATCCTGACCAGGGAAAGAAAATTCTGTTGCAAGGATTTTCTCAATTGGCTGTTGGAGAGTCGGGATTTTTGCTGATGGTAGAAATCCCAGATGTTCAACAGCGTGACAAAATCCGAATCCGTGCTTGAGAATTTTTCGTGGGCCTCGTCCGCCTGCTGCCGTTTCTCGATTGGCCGGTCCCGCACATCTTGAACTTCCAGGGCAGCTGCCACGATGAGCACATCGGCCAGGACGCCTTCCTGGTCCCCCGCGAGGATGATGCGGGAAATCCGGGGATCGCAGGGGAAATGCTTGATCCGGTTGCCCAGTTTCGTCAGATTTTTATCGGTATCTGTGGCACCGATCTCGAACAGGGTCTTGTAACCGTCCCGCAGGGATTCCGGGCGGGGCGGATCGATGAAGTCGATCTTGTCCACGTCGCCGAAGTGCATGGACTTGGCCTGCAGGATGACCGAAGCGAGGTTGGTGCGGCGGATCTCCGGCGTGGTGAATCGGTCCCGCGATTCAAAATCCTCTTCTGAATAGAGGCGGACGCAAACACCCGGGCCGAGGCGGCCACACCGCCCTGCCCTCTGGTTGGCCGAGGCCTGCGAGATTTTTTCGATTGGCAAACGCTGGATCTTGCTGCGGGGCGAGTAACGGCTGACCCGGGCCAGGCCGCTGTCAATTACGTACTTGATGCGGGGAACCGTCAAAGAGGACTCTGCCACATTGGTGGCCAGCACGATTCGCCGTGATTTGCCGGGACGGAAAATCCGGTTCTGTTCCGCCACCGAGAGGCGGGCATACAGGGGGAGGATTTCAGTCGGAACACCGGATCGTCCGAAGAAATCAAGTGAACGCAGTTTTTTGGCTGCCGTGCGAATGTCTTTTTCGGTCGGGAGGAAGACGAGGATGTCACCGGACTCCTCGGAAAGCAGTTTCTGGGTGGCATCGTTGATACCGTCGAACAGATCCCGTTCCTGTCCGGATTCTTCCAGTGGATGGTAAAGCACGTCCACCGGGTAGGTCCGACCGGACACCTCCACGATTGGGGCAGCTCGGCCCTTTACCGAAAAATGCTGGCTGAACTGTTCGGCATCAATGGTTGCGGATGTAATGATCAGTTTGAAATCGGGCCTCCGTGGCAGGAGTGTTTTCAGGAAGCCCAGCAGGAAGTCGATATTCAGGGAACGCTCGTGGGCTTCATCAATTATCAGGACCTCGTAATTTTCCAGGAAGCGATCCGTTTGCGTTTCGGCCAGCAGGATGCCATCGGTCATCAGCTTGATGAACGTCTGGTTGGAAGTCTGATCGTTGAAGCGAACCTTGTAGCCCACCTGTTCCCCGAGTGGGCATTTCAGTTCTTCTGCAATGCGGGAAGCAACGCTGCGGGCTGCGATTCTCCTGGGCTGGGTGTGGCCAATCGTTCCCAATGTTCCCAGTCCGGCATCCAGGCAGATCTTGGGGAGTTGGGTCGATTTACCCGAGCCGGTCTCTCCGCAGACAATCAACACCTGGTGATCGAGGATCAACTGGCGGATTTCGTCGACACGCTGACAAACGGGCAAATCCGGGTTGTAGCTCGGAACAGGTTTCTTTTCTGCCCGCTTTTCCGCGGTGGCGATCGAATCCTGGAGTTGTTGGCGAAACTTTTCCTCGCCTTTTTCATTCGCCTGTTTTTGCAGTTGCCTTGCTTGACGGCGCAGCCGAAAACGGTCGCGGATCATCGCCCTTTCGATCATTTTCCAGGGGTCGGGATTCGGGGCTGGCAAACGGGGGCTCGGTGGATTCAGCTGGTTACGGAAAGAGACATGGTGATGCCAGGTGGGGCACCTCATCGATAACGCCGGTCAGCCCGGGCAGCCGGTTGACCTGAATTCAGATTAAGGATCCTGCAGCTGGGGGCAAGCCCTCATTCGGCGCGGTTGGCTTCCAGTGCTTTCTGGGCGGACTGGTGTCGGATCCGGTCATCGACGATCACACCCACGAGGATCACCAGGCCGAGAATGGTGTACTCGAGAGTTTTCGGAAAATCGATCATGTCCGGGGCATTTGCCAGCACCCGCATGATGGCCGCTCCCAACAGCACTCCGATCACATTCGCCTCACCACCCCGGAGGGAGCAGCCGCCAAGTACCACAGCGGCAATGGCATAAAGTTCGTAAAAGGATCCGAAACCGGTGGGCGCGACCGAGTTGAAACTGAGTTCGAAAATAATCGCTGAAATGCCTACAATCCCGGAACAGATTACATAGGCCGCGACCTTGACTTCCCGGGTATCGATACCGCTGAAGCGGGCCGCATTCTCATTGTTGCCGATGGCGAGCAGGTACCGGCCAAAGACCGTTTTTTCAAACAGGACGATGGCAAACAGGGCAATCAGTCCCGTGATGAAAAAAGGTGTCTGAACCTTGGTGATCGAAAGTTCGGTCTTGCCGAGGATAAAGAGGATCGCGAGGGCCCCAATGATTGGAAACAGTATCCTGGAAAGCGTATCGCCGTGATGGGACAGGCAGCGGCTGAGGCGGTTGATGGAAACCATCACCAGGGCCAGGGAAGCAAATACCGAAATCATTTTCAGCCACCACAGTTCGGCGTCGCCGAGGTCGGTTTCCAGCTCGCCGCTGGCTACCAGGTAGGAATAGCGAAGCAGGATGGAGGAAATGGCCAGCCCGACCAGTGAGACAATCAGGAACTGAAAGCCATTCTTTTGGCGTTTTTCGGGGAGCCAGCAGAGGTCCAGCGGCAGGTAAGCGAGCCATTGGGGAACGAACCGGTTTTTCCCGCTGGTCGCGAGCGAATACAGTAAAGAAACCAGCATCACCACCAGCAACAGAAGCATCGGTATCCAGCAGTACTGCATGATCAGTTGCGGGCGACTTGCAGAGGATTCACTGATGACAGTCGTCCAGGTGGAGAAGCGGATGGGGATGAGCCCAAACAGGTCAAAGGAAAACAGCTCGGTGAAGTTCTCCCTTTGAAATCCCTGCCAGAATCGACTGCTGCCGATCAGGCCGACCAACAGGCTGATGATCAGGTTGGAGAGGGTCTTCCGGCGATCCTCGATTTCCCGGGCGCTTCCTGTCAACAGCTTGTAGCCGCAGAAAATGGCAGCCCCGGTGCCCCCCACGAACATCAGGGTGGAAACCGTGCAGATTTCACCCAGCGCCGCCAATCGCAAGGAGGAATCAAAAGCCGAGCCCAGCCCCTGCGTGGAGTCGTCGGTAAGCCAGCGAATCAGTCCCCTGTAGCATAGCAGTCCTGCCAGCGTGACCACAAAAGGCTGAAGTTCAAAACGGGTAATCAGGACACCATGGAAGAGTCCGATATGCAAGGAAACCGAAATCAGGAGGAAAATGATCCAGGGAATCCTGGTCGTATTCGGTGCCGTTGAATTGGCGTAGGCGAAACCTACGCAGGAAAGAATGGCCAAGGCCAAAAACAGGCTCGGAAAAAGAATTTTTTTCCGGCTGATGTTGTTCGAAAGCAGGGTCTTGGCCAGCCAGAAAACACCACTGGCAATCATCAGCCAGACCAGGATCCAAAAAAACCAGATGACCCGCGTCTTTTCATCCGCTTCCATCGGCTTGAGCGATTCTATCGGGTTGAGCCGCAGCAGGAGCACCAGCGAGGCGCCGATCAGGCCAATGGTGGATCCGATGGAGAGGTCAATTCCACCCGTCACGATGACGAACATCACACCGATTCCGATGATGCCAAACATCATGCAGTAGCGGATCAGGTTCCGCGAATTGTAATCGCTGGCAAATCCGTCGTTCAGGAAAAAGGTCCCCAACCAGACAAAGATCAGCAGGAAGAAGAAACCCTGGGTTTTTTGTGAATTCATTGACTTACCTGCTGAGGGGATAGCTTGCCTGTGGCGAGGTTCATGACGGCTTCCTCCGAAAATTCCGACTTGGCAAGTTCGCCAGTGATTTTTCCTTCATGCATCACGATAATTCGATCGGCCAGCCCGAGCACTTCCTCCATTTCACTGGATACAAAGATCACGGTTGCACCGTTGGCGGCCAGTTGGTGGATCAACTCGTAAATTTCCCGCTTGGCTCCCACGTCCACGCCCCGCGTCGGCTCGTCGAGCAGGAAAATCCTTGGTTCCAGGGGGAGCCATTTGGCAACCACGATTTTTTGCTGGTTGCCTCCCGAGAGGAACTTTGCCTGCTGGTCCCCGTTGGGGGTTTTGATCGACAGCTTTTCGATCATTTCGGCACTGGTTGCATATTCCGTGGTCTTCCTGGCAAATGTGGCCAGCAACGACATGCGGTCAAGGGAAGGGAGGCTGATGTTTTCCCGGACCGGCATTTCCAACACCAGCCCGTCCTGTTTCCGGTCTTCCGGCACCAGCGCCAAGCCGTTGGCAACGGCCGTCTGGGCGGAATCAACGCAGACTCCCTCGCCTGCGATGCGGAGCGTTCCCGCCAGCGCTGGTGTGATGCCGAAAAGGGTTTCCATCAGTTCGGTGCGTCCCGCGCCGACGAGGCCTGCCAGTCCGACGATTTCACCTTCGGCAACGGAAAAAGAGAGGGGGTGTTCCGGGTGGGCCGGGGTAACCAGGCCGTCCGCTTCGAGCAGGGGGGACCCGGGCCGGAAATCGCGGACCTGGAACAGTTCGTTGATCTCACGGCCCACCATCAGTTTGACCATTGATTCGTGGGAGATTTCATCTTTTTGAAGCTGACCGGCGTTTTCCCCATCGCGAAACACCTCCACCCGGTCCGCCAGTTCGATAACTTCTCCCAGGCGGTGGGAGATGTAGATGATGCTCACACCCTGTGATTTCAACCGCTTGATGATCTGGAAAAGGTTTTCCGATTCCCGCTGGGAGAGACTGCTCGTTGGCTCGTCCATGATCAGGATATTGGCGTTGGTGGAGAGTGCTTTGGCAATCTCGACCATTTGTTGCTTGCCAACGGTCAATTCACCCGCCAGTGTCGAAGGAGGTTCCTCGAGTCCGATTTCACGGAGGTGTTTCGCCGACTGGTCGTAGATGCTTTGGGACTTGAGGAACCCTGCGGTCGATTTTTCCCGCCCGAGGAATATATTGCTTGCCAGGTCGAGGTTGCTGCAAAGGTTCAATTCCTGGTGAATAATCGCAATTCCGGAACGGGTTGCCTCCTGGACATTGGAGAATTGTACGGTCTGGCCGTTGACGACCAGTTCCCCCTTGTCCTGGGGCTGAATCCCGGCCAGGATTTTCATCAGGGTGCTTTTGCCGGCACCGTTTTCACCGATTAAGGCGAGGACTTCTCCCTGGTGAAGGTCCAGCGAAACCCCCTTGAGCGCCTTGACGCCCGGGAAGCTTTTGACGATGGAATTCGCTTGTAAGACAGTCGGTGAGGCCAAGGCAGCTACAAATTTTGGAAGACGGGTGGGCCGGCAGCTATCTATCCTAACTGAAAACGGGGGAGGAAGATTGGTTTCCTGCCCCGGTTCTCCAAGAAGTGAAAAAAGCGGAGTCGAAGCCCCGCCTGTTCATTTCCCGAGTCGGATCCTTATTGACCAGCCGCGAGGTTTGCTTTGAGTTCTTTCTCAAAATCATCCACGTTGGATTTGTCGATCACTCTCGCGGGTACGTCGCGGTATTTCTTTTCATTCAGGTCAGAGGTGTCACCATTGACCATTCTGTAAAGCACCTGGACTGACTGGTACCCGTACTGGTAGGGATTCTGAACCACGGTTCCCTGGCAATTCCCTTCCCGGATCTGCTGCAGGGTTTCAACATTTTCATCGAAGCCGACCACCTTGATTTTTCCAAGTTGGTTTGCACTTTTGAGGGCTGCAAAAATCTTGGGCGGGTTGTACTCGAACAATCCGACCATGCAGGCGACTTCCTTGTATTTTGCCAGGGCCTGTTCCGGAAGCGAGGTCTTGAGGGCCTCGTCAAAATTGTCAATGTAGGTCGTGAGGATGGTGTACTTGGATCCTTCGGCGGTAATTTCCTTGTCGTTGGAGTCGCTGCGGGATTCATCTTTTTCGCGTCCCAGCAGGCCGTCAATCACTCCCTGCCGGCGGAGTTTTCCATTCAGCTGATCGATGGATCCGATGAACAGGATCACGTTGCCACCGTCAGGACATGCTTTTTTTACCAGGTCCGCAACCATGAACCCGGCATCGTAGTTGCTCATTCCTATGTAGAGTTTCCGATTCGATTTCGGAGCATCCGAGTCATGGGTGATGAACTCCGCATTTTCACCAACCTGGTTGAGGATTTCCGTCTGGTTGTCGGGATCGACCGGGCTGACCGCGATTCCCTGGTATTTCTGGGCGATCAGTTTTTCCAGTTCGCTCTGCTGGTTGGCCGCCCGTCCGCCTTCGGCGTTGGGCATCACGACTTCAACATCACAACCAAGTTCCTCGCCCGCTTTTTTGGCACCCGCCTTGGCGATATTCCAGAATTCGGCCACACCATTGGTGACGTAGGCGATCTTGACTTTCTTGCCGTCAGATTTTTTGCCCTGATTCGCTTTTTTGCCTTCTTCACCGCCACCACAGCCCAGCACGTACAAACAACATGCAAGCAATAAAACGCTGGCTTTTTTCATCTACAGCTCCAGATACTCGAGGATGGGAAACCACAAGTTTAAATCACGACATTGGCTGAAAACAGTGCCTGTCTGACATTTTGGCCTGCGCAGAATGTATCGATTCAGTTGCCAGCGCAAATGGCCGATAATATGACTGTGATGCGTTTAAAGATCAAAAACTGGGAACTGGTCGGGGAAATCGCAAGAGGACGCTGGTCAACGGTCTACTCGGCACGTCCCTTGACGGGACTCTGCCGGAATACCGACTACGTGATCAAATTCGTGGACCCGGATTCGGCAGGGTTCGACGTAGCGGTTGAAATGTTGCGTCGCGAATTTGCCTGTTCCCGATTGATTTCCGATGCAGGCATCATTTCCTTCCTGGATCACGACCTGGATGCCGAGATGCCCTTTTTGGTGTCGGGAAAAATGGACGGGGACTCGTTGCTGCGAATCAACAAAAAGCTTCGGTGTTTTGTTGATTTCAATGAAAAGGTGATGTTTTTTCGCCAGCTTTGCCAGTCTTTGTCTTCACTGCATTCACTGGACATTCGCCATGGCGATCTTTCCCCGGGCAATATTCTGATTGACCTGGAAAATGGGCTGACCAAGATTATCGACCTGGGTCTGGCGGTCAAAGTCACCCCTTTCACCAGGAATGATCAGTGGCAGGCGGGAACATTTGGCTACCAGGCACCTGAATGTAACGCCCTCCAGGAGCCGGTAACCGTGGCGGCGGATATCTTTTCGCTGGGAAAATTAATGATCGAATTTTTCGAGGGTGAAAAGCCAATGGTAATCGCCAGCAGTCTGCCGGAGGAGAGTCCGCGCCGGTCCCTCCTGGCTCTCCTCGGCCGGATGACCGAAACCAATCCCTTGAAGCGACCCACCCTGTCAGAAGTCCGGCTCGGCTTGAGTGAGCTGGAAATTCAGTCACTGGAATGGTCGGGGCGAAGAGCCGCCTGATCTTTTCGTCACCGGTCGGCAGGATTTGTCCTTCGCCGTCCAACAATGGGTGCCCAGTGATGCCCAGTGATGGACGGGATGGACAGAAAGAGGGGTCAGCCCGCGGGACCTTCCAGGTAACGGCTGATCAGGAAGGCCCACCACAGGCAACAGGTTGCTGCAGTCAAAAGAACCAACAGACCACCTGTCTTCCAGAGAAATCGGTTACGCGGATTCCGCTTGAAATCGTAGGCCCAGGCAAAACCCCCGGCCACCCACAGCAGGTTGGCTGTCAGGAACAATGGAAAAAGGACTTCGGCCACCAGCTTGCCAAAAGCTTCGGTTTTGTTGTCGACCTGATTCTTTAATTCGGGCGATATGAGCCGTCCGTCCGCCTCGTCAAGGAGCTCCTTCATTTCCGTAAAGTAATTTTGCAGGAGCCACAGGATGATCAGGGAGATAATCACCCCTGCCAAACCGCATGAAAAGGTGACCCAGGCGACGTTCGAGCGGCTTTCAAGCGAAAAACCTGCCTTCAGTTCGGATTCGGAGATCTGTTTCATTTCAACCTTGGTTGCGCTCGCTGCCGTGGGTTTCCCGGTCATGTTGACCGAAGAACCCGGTGTTGAACAGGTGCCAGCTCGTCTCAGCGGCCGCCTGGCCAGTCAAATGATCGCGGTGCATTCATGTGGACGATTTGCCTGAGCTGGGTGTTGGGTGGCTGGAGC
>JAYZFP010000221.1:0-47449 GCA_036336715.1 Planctomycetota bacterium | reverse complement strand
GTGATTCCCTCGCCCGGATTTGAGGTCAAGCTGACCGAGGAACAGCAGTTCGATGTGCTTCGCTACCGGAACCTTCGCGATCGGAAAAACATTGGTCTCAAGGTCGATCAGCCGATTGAAAAAGTGGAGGACCCCCAAATCACCAGAGCGGTGGAATACCTCAAATCACTGTAATGACCCGTTTCGCTGTTGACAATATTTCATGGAACCGGAGGCAGCGTGCTGCAGGGACATGAAGGCAGCGTGCTGCAGGGACATGAAGTCCAGGCCAACCTTGATTTGAATCTGTCCTGACCCGCTGCACGCTGTTCCGCAAAATGGAAAACAATTTCTGAAAACCGGCACCCGAACAAGGAACCAACCCCTCATGGATAACCCGATCATGGATGAGAATGCAAAAGATTTCCTCAAACGCCTGCTGGAGACCCCAGGAGTCTCCGGCTATGAACAATCGGTCCAGCAGGTCGTGGCCGATTATGCTTCCTCCTTTGCGGACTCGATGGAAAAGGACCTGCATGGGAACCTGATTCTGAAAAAGAACGAAACAGCCGCAACGCGTGTCCTGTACGCCGGCCACTGTGACCAGATCGGTCTGCTGGTATCCCAGATTGATGACAACGGCTTCCTTTACTTTCAAACGGTGGGAGGCTGGGACGCCCAGCAGTTGATCGGCCAGCGGGTTTCGGTCTGGACCGATCAGGGGGAGATCCCGGGAGTCATTGCCAAAAAGGCGATTCACCTGCAGGATGATTCCGAACGCAAACAGGCTTCCAAGGCCAAGGACCTCTGGGTCGACATTGGAGCGACCGACAAGGAAGATGCCCAGTCGGTGGTTCGGATCGGTGATTCGATCACCCTGCGGCTCGGTTTCCAGGAACTTCGGAACGGTCGGGCCAACGCTCCTGCCATGGACGATCGAACCGGACTCTGGGTTTGTGTTGAGGGGATGCGGCGAGCCGGGAATGATTTGAATTGCGCTCTGTTTGTGGCCTCCACGGTCCAGGAGGAAATTGGACTGCGTGGGGCGCGGACCGCCGCCTACAACGTGGATCCCCATGTGGGAATTGCCGTGGATGTGACTCACGCCACCGACTGCCCCACAATCGACAAGCGGCAACAGGGCGAAATCAACCTGGGCGGAGGCCCTGTCATCTTCCGCGGACCGAACATGAATCCGAGGGTGGTCGAACGTCTGCTTTCCGAGTGCGAAAGCAGTGAAACACCCTACCAGTTATCGGCGTTGGGCCGGGCGGCTCCCAACGACTCCAACAGCTTGCAGGTCAGCCGTGGGGGTGTCGCTTCGGGACTGGTTGCCGTCCCCAACCGGTACATGCACAGTGGTGTGGAGACCATCTCCCTCGCGGATATCGATCATGCTGCCAACCTGTTGGCCAGCTTTGCCCGCTCGGTCCAGCCGGAAGACACGTTTGTTCCCTAGGCCGGCCTCGCTGGTTTCCTGCCTGGTTGGGTTCCTTCAAGGAGTTTGCCGGAATCCCCTGTTCGGATTTTTTTTGGGTTCTGCAGGGTCGCCGGCGATCGGCGCTACAGCATCGACGACCGCTTTCGCACCCACCATTCGGCGGTCAACAGAAACAGGATCAGGCTACCGAACAGGGTTGCCAGTTCCCACTGTTGCCAGAATACCCAGGGCGGCTCGCCACCGATTTCGATCAACCGGTTGCCAGGCAGGGAATCCTGCACTTTGGCAAACTGGTGGATCCGGCAATAGGTCCCGCCACTCTTCCGTGCCAGGTTCTGCAGTCCCACTTCGTTGAGCGGCTGCCGGATGTTCTCCCTGCTGGATCCGGAAATGCTGAACCGGGTGGAGACCTCCGGGTCATTGGTCAGGAAAGCCTCGTATTCTCCCGGGCTCAACTGGTTCAGCTCGGCGGAAAAGCTGCCCTGGTTTTGCGAGACCGATCGGATCGGCAGAATCCGCTGGAAACCGGATCGGTTTTCGATTTTGACCCGCAGATCCTGATCGGCAACTGTCGACCGGTCCGAGAGGCGGGCTATCAGCATCACCGGTTCGTCCCGAAAGTACTGCTTCCGGTCGGTTTCCAGCAGAATTCCCTTTTCGCCCCGGGTCAGTTTTCTCGAGGCCAGGTACTGGATCATCTGGGACCAGTAGCGGCCAAAATAGAGTTCGTTGGTCCGGTAACGCCAACGCCAGGTCGCGGGGAACGCGTGGTAGAGAACCGATCCATTGCCCACGTTGTGGACGACAATTGCCGGCAGCGGGCGGCCGTTGTGATCCAGCTCGGCAAGCACGCGTGCCGATGCTTTCAACTCGCTGCTGGATGCAAACCAGAAAGGCCCCGGGAACCCCGAGTATTGAATTTCGTCGTCGTCAGTACCGATTTCCATCGGCAGGAACGCCCTGCCCGGACCGGTTCGACGAATCGGGAAGGCCTGTTCCAGGTTCTCACCGGCTGGGGATGTCAGCTTATCCAAACCGATGGGGAGCAACTCAGCCAGTGATGAACGGCTGTAGGCTGATGGTGTGAAACGGGGACCGGCAATCACTGCCAGGCCCCCTCCGTGGTCTTCCACAAAGGTCTGCAGATGGGCCAATTCGTTCTGGCCCAGTCCCCCGGCCACGTCGCCCGCCCAATTCGGTTTCAGATCGCAGAACAGGATCACGTCGTATTCGAAAAGCTGTTTCTTTGTAACCGGAAAAAGTTGAATGGCGTGTCGGTCGACATTCGCATACTCGATATCTGCTTGCTGCAGATGGGTGTGAAGTTCGATACGGTTGCGGGCGAACTCCACGGGCTCGCCTGGACGCGGGCGCGACTCCCGGCCGAGGAACTGCTTCAGGTAATGAAATTCCCGGCTTGGGTAACTGGCGGCCAACAGCACCTTGATCGGATCTCCCATGACCTCCACCGTGAATTCCTGCTGGTTGTTCCCGGTGTCGAATTCTCCCTCAAGCCGGGCGGCCCGGATCCGCAGTTTTCTTTTACCCGCCCGTTTCATCCGCAACCTGCAGCGCACCAGGTTCCGGTATTGGTCGCTGGTCAGTTTGATTTCCTGTTCCAACAGTTTCTCTCCCGCCTCCACATCCACGATTTCGATGCGGGCGGTTTTCCCGGCAAAGCCGCTGGCTGCCACGGCAACCCGGAACTCGACCAGGTCCTCGATAAAGACCTTTGGGTTGGCCTGTACGTTTTCAATCAGCAGGTCCCGGGCTGGCGTCATCGATCCCAGTCCCACCGGATGGATCGGAACTCCAATCGCCTGCGCCGCGCGGATCGAGCTTTGAAACTTGGGATTGCCCGAATCGAGGCCGTCGCTGAAAAGAAGGATCGCCTCCGGCGGGTTGCCTGCCGACTGCCGGATCAGGCGGCTGGTCAATTGGTCAATCCGTGACTGGCCCGCCTCCGCTTCCAGTTGGTCCACCAGCCCTGACGGTTGGGAAAACGGGAGGGGGCGGACCGTTTCACCCACGCCGTAGGCGGTGAGACGAAATTGCTTTCCCAACTGCTCCAGCAATGCCGACCGTTCCAGAAGTTCCGCTTTCAGGATGTTAAGACGGTTTGGCCGGTCCCATTTACGCCGTGCCAGGTTTTCCAAGATCCCGGGTGAGTCTTCCAGTCCGTCCAGGTGTTGCAGGCTTTGGGACTGGTCAAAAATCAACATCAGTTCGGGTTTGCGAAAACGCTTGTTGACCACGTGCCAATTCATCGATGCCAGCAGAACCAGCAGGCAGGTCAGCGATCGCAGGAGGGACAGCAGCCAGCGGGTCTTTTTGGATCCCGGCCCCCTTTCCCTCAGGTAAACATGGAAGACCAGCCAGGTCATGGCCAGCCCGGCGACCAGGACCCAGGCCCAGTGCACCGGCAGGGAATACCCCAGTTCACGCTGCTGAACGGTCTCAAGCATGCTTCCTCCCCAGGCGGTAGCCGCAAACCAGTTCCAACAGCAGGAACAGAAACAGTCCGATCAGCAGCAGTTGCACCAGCGGAAGCGTTTGCCCCTGGCGGCCGGGGCTGCCCTGAAATTCCATCGTCTCGGTTGCGGAGAGATCCAGCACCGGCCCGGTCAGGTCGCTCTCGCTCACGTCCAGGTTGGCGGCCCAGGTCCGGTTGAGTTCGCGATCGACCAGCCGGGCAGAGGCTGAATAAAATCCGGGGGAGGGAAAAGCTTCGACTCTCCAGGAAAAGAAACCGTCAACCTGGTCGGTCTGGACTTCGATTTCGTTTCCACCAGGAGCCACCAGGGTAAAACCGCGTACTTCGTCCTTCTCCTCAAGCAGGCCATTGCCGGGAAGTCCCACCGTCAGCCGTTCCGTGCGGTCCTGGCTGACTGCAAGGCGGAACATTTCATTCACCAGGGCTGGAAAGGCCGCTACCGTTTCCAGTGCATTCCAGGAAGGACGGTCCTCGCTGCGCAGCCGGGACTGGCTGGAGGAAGCGGTGGTCAGCAGGAGCAGTTGGCCCCGACCGACCGGCGTGCTGACCAGCAGGGGATCCCCGTTGTCAAACGCCAGCTCGACCCGGGAACGGGACGCGTCCTTGAACCGTGTCCGCAGGTAGGTCCAGATCGGCAAACGGGAGAGACCGGAATTCGGCAATCCCCGGAACGCCTGCGTGTAGGGGCTGCGGTAATCCAGGGGGTCGATCGCATAGTTGTCCAGCGGCTGCAGACCGAGAAACTCGACCCCCAGGCCCTCGCCGGCCGCAGGGTTCCAGCTCCGGTTGAACGCCTGCAGTTCCAGCAGGTCTCCCGGGAAAAAAAATACCGTTCGTCCCGAGCGGGCAAATTCGATAATCCTTGAAACCTGCGGGGCCTTCAGTTCGCGGACGTTGTCGATAAACAGTACATCAACTGATCCCAGCTGGGCCGAGGCAAAAGCCTCCGGGCTCAACGTTCGCAGCTGGACTGGCCCGCTGCTGGAAAGATCGGGATCGAGGGCCAGCTGCAGGAACCGGGAGGCGTCCCGCCTCCCTTCCACGAACAGGACCTCATACTTTTCGCGAACCATCAGCGTGGCGTAGCGGCGGTTATCCGGCAGCAGGGAGTCGTTTCCAATTCTCGCCTCCAGCAGGCAGGTCCCGGGGCGATCAACCTGCAACTCGAAATCCGTTATCACCTTTCCGCCGGGTGGCAGGGTGACCGGCTGGCTGGCGACGACTTTCTGTCCCAGCAGCAGTTCCACCAGCAAACTCTGTTCGGCGGTCGCACCCCGGTTGCGGATTTCGACCTGTACCCGGTTTTTCCGCCTCACCAGCGTGGTGGAACGATCGGTCCTGATTCGCGAGATGAAATTGTTGGTCAGCTTTTCCAGGCAGATCGCGTTGGTTCCTCCTGCAGCGAGCTCCAGTTTGCCCCGGCAAAGTCACTCACCAGGTGCAGCTCGACCTGGTCGTAGGGACTGGAAAGGTGGTTTTCCACCAGTTCACCCAGAGCTTCAAGCACCGGGGGCAGCTGGTTTGGCCGGTTGCCGGGGCTGACCAGGTTGATCCGATCGATGACCGCATCCCTCGAAGCCTGGGGAGCAGTCAGCACCGGTGTCAGGCGGTCGTCAAAGGTGACCAGCAGGAAGGCATCCCCCGGGCCCGACTGCTCCACCAGTTGGGAGGCCAACTGCCGTGCACGATCCTGGCGTTGCTGGTCGGTTGGCGCCTGGTCCTGGCCTTGTCCCGAACCTGCCTGGACCGAATCCCTGGCCAGCATCGAGTAGGAGGTGTCCATTGCGATGATCTTCAGTGTGCTCCCGGGTCCCGAACCCTCCAGCCAGGATTCTTTCCGCTCCAGCACCGGCGTTGCCAGGCAGATCGACAGCAGCAACAGCAGCGTTACCCTGAGCAGCAGCAGCCACAATTGAATCATGGAGAATCGTCGCCACACTTTTTCCATGGCCAGTGCCAGGTACCGGGTGGCCGCCCATTTCAATTTCCGGTGTTGGTGACGATGCAAAAAGTGGATCAGCACCGGGACCAGCGCGGCCAGGCCAAACAACAGCAACCAGGGCTGTGCCAGCGTGAGTGCGAACAGGAATCCACTTGGAATCATCAAATCGGTCAAAGGGGCAATAGGGGAATGGTCGCCAGGGAGTTCCGCCCCGACAGTTTTACAAGGACAGGTTGTTTCATTTTGACATCCAGCGTCTGCCTGAATTTCTTTGCATCAGTTTTCGGATCACCGACCCGACATTGGATTGAGTGCAGACCTGCTCGAACAGGATCTGCTGGTTCAGGCAAAACGTTGACAGCTGGGCCGTTTTTTCCTCGACCACCTTGCGATAGGCCTGTTGAACCGCAATCGGGTCTACCCGGAAAGTGGGCTCGGATTCCATGCCACTGAGTTCCAGGGCCTCTCCAAAATCGAAGTCGATTTCCGACCGGTCGAGAACCTGGAGCAGGATCACCTGGTGATCGCGTCGGCGGAGGGCTTCCAGTCCACGTGCGACCGAATCAAACTCGTCGAAACAGTCACTGATCAACACCACCACCTGTCTTCGTGAATTTTCCACGGCAAATGCATTCAGGCAGTCCGCGAAACGGGTAGAACCTCTCGGAGTGGCACTTTTCAACCGGTTTACGATCTTGTCGATCGCTTCCCGCTGGTCGGTCGGGCGGGCAGGGGGGACGAGCGTATCGGCAAAAGTACCTATCGAGACAGCATCCCGCTGGTTGAGGACCAGCCAGGCAAACGCCACCGCCAAACAGCTGCCAAACTCAAACTTGTTCCAGGGGGCATCGGGACCGGCAAAGCCCATGCTTTCGCTCTGGTCCACCAGGAGCGTGCAACAGAGATTGGTTTCGTCCTCGTACTGTTTGAGGTGGATCTTGTCGGTCCGGGCAAACACCTTCCAGTCGACATGGCGAATCTCGTCTCCCGCCACATACTCCCGGTGCTGCGAAAATTCGACCGAGTGCCCCTGGTAGGGACTGCGATGCATTCCGCTCACCAGGCCATCCACGATGGCGGCCGCCCGCAGTCGGAGGTCTTTCAGTTCGCTAAGCGCCTGCGGATCCAAGAAGTTGGGGGAGGAGTCCATTGATTTTGAATCCAGAGTTCTTTGAGACCTTTTCGACCACCGACTCGATCACGTTCAGCGAGGTGATTTTTTCCGCCTCGGCCGAATAGTTGGTTTTGATCCGGTGAGAAAGGACCGGACCACAGACCGACAGGATGTCCTCGATTTCCACCGCCAGTCGCCCGTTGAGCGCCGCGTGGGCCTTGGCTGCCAGCACCAGGTTCTGGCCCCCGCGAGGCCCAGATCCCCAGCTGACATATTTCCGCACCAGTTCGTCCGCCTCCCCGTTTTGAGGACGGGTGTTCCGAACGATCGCCAGGGCGAACCGGCCAATGTAATCGGCTACCGGGATCTGCCGCACCACTTTTGCAAACTCAACCAGCTCCTCACGGCCGATGATTTCTTCGAGCGTTTGGGCCGGACCGGAGGTGGTGCTCAGGATCACGTCGAACTCCTCTTCTTCGCTCGGGTAATCCACCACTACCTGGAACATGAAGCGATCCAGTTGGGCTTCTGGCAATGGGTAGGTGCCCTCCTGCTCGATCGGGTTCTGAGTGGCCAGCACGAAAAAAGGATGCGGCAGCGGATGCTTTTTGCCCGCCGCGGTGACCTGCCGCTCCTGCATCGCTTCCAGCAGGGCGGCCTGCGTCTTGGGGGGCGTGCGGTTGATTTCATCCGCCAGCAACAGGTTCGAAAAGACGGGTCCTTCCACGAAACGGAACAGCCGGCCGCCACTTTCGGGGTCCTCCTGGATGACTTCCGTACCGGTAATATCCGAGGGCATCAGGTCCGGGGTGAACTGAATCCGGTTGAACCCCAGTCCCAGCACTTCTCCCAGCGAACGCACCAACAGCGTTTTGGCCAGTCCGGGCACTCCCACCAGGAGACAATGTCCCTCCGCCAGGAGGCAGGTAAAGAGCCTGGAGATGGTCGCTTCCTGCCCCACGATCACCTTGCCCAGTTCCCGCCGGGCCTCGCCGTACCTGCGGCACAGTTCCTTGACCTTTTCTACATCGTCCATCCGATTCTCGTTACGTCTGTATTGCCCGGGGCAATCCCCGTTTCTGTTGTTCCGCAGCCGACGGGAGTCGGGCGGACCCGCGTTTCGCCGATCCGCCGGTGTTCTTTTCTGCCGTCCCCTGCGGAGTCGGGCAGAAAACCTATTCTTCAAAAGCCACCAGGCTCTGGTCGCCCGCAATCAGCATGATACCGCCTCGCACCCTCAAGTTGCCACCGGATACTTTTCTCATTTTCAGGTCGACCACCTGCCGCAGTACCGGTTGTCCCGCCCTGTTGAATTCTGTTTCAAAAACAAAGATTTTGTTCATGGTTGGCCAATAGAAAAAAGGCTCCACCAGCATTCCCTCACCGATTCCGCGAACCTCCGACAGGCCGAACCCGGACCGGGGACTGGGCCGGGTTGCCGGGAACCGGGCAACCAGCTTTCCACTTTCCATCGAGTACCAGTGCAAGTGATGCCCGCTGACCAGCACCGCATCTTCGGTGGTGCCCAGCAGGTGCGACGTTCCTTCGGTTTCCGCTTTCCAGAGGCAACGCCCGGTCCGGCCGTCGAAACAGAAAAGACAACGGGAATCGCTGGGGGCCACCAGGAGTTTCCCTTTCACGAAAATTGCCTGTTCCCGGAAGCGGGTTGGCAGTCCGGCTTCCACGGGGTCGTCGTCGGACCCCGCAAGGGAAAAACGGTCCCGGTGGTAGTCGGCGATCCACCTTGGCTGGCCACTGGCCTGGTCAAGCAGCACCACGAAACCGAGCCCCACAAAAGCAACCTGGTCCTCCACAAGCAGTAACCGGGTATTGGTCACCTCGTCCCAGGTCCCCCGGTTGTTCGATTCCCCCGAGACACTCTCGAATCGCCACCTGACCTTCAGCTGTTCTGCGCGGGACGACTGGCTCAATTCGAGGCACTCGATGCGGATCTGGCCGACGGCGTTGTCGCGAAAGGTCTTGCGGCGAACCACGAACAACCGCCCCTGTTTGACCACCGGGGTGGCATCAAATTCGATGCGCGGGTCCTCGTTTTCCAGGGGAAAGCCGGGCAACAGTCGCTCGCCTTGCTGGAGATCCAGTCCCAGCAGGTAACTCCTGTTTCGCGTGATACGGTCATTCCGGTAACTGGTTCGAGGATCCCCCATGCGGGCAAAAAGCATTCCCTCGCCCAGGGTCAGGTCGAAAACCGGCCGCCCCAACCGCTTGCGCGTATCGGGCGATGTCTGCTCTGGAAACGGGGTACTCCAGATCGTTTCCGGCCGGGAATCCGTTTCGCCCTCGCGATCCGGCTGGGCCAGGGACCAGCGGTAAACCTGGTGATCATCCCGCCAGTAAACGTTCTGCTGGTAAAACTCGGGAAAGGTCGCCAGTGTGAATTCAGGGTAGTCCGCCACCGGAGGCGTAGCGCCGAAACCGGGCATGTTTTTCCTGGATTGGGGATTGAGGGGTACCTTCCAGCTCGATTTTCCCTGCAGATCCACTGGCCAGCCCGTTGCCTGGTTACCCGATTTCAGCCGCTGGAGCGTGGACCGAACAGCATCCCCGAGCTGATCCCAGGAAAGCCCCCGTTTGCCGGCAAACAGAAAGGTCTTTCCTGGAAACTGGGAACGGAGAAATTCGAGTTTCCTCTCGGACATCACCGAATCCCGCTGGAAGACCGAGCAGGCCAGCGAGTGACACACCAGTTCCAGTTGGGGGAGGTCGGAGTCCGGGTAACGCAGGTTGGATTCCACCGGGAATCCTTCCGCTGAAATCAGGGCATTCCAGCAGGTTTCCGCCGAGGAAAAAAAACCCTTTTCGAACCGGATGTGCGCCAATCGGTCTGTGGCATCATCCCCGATCGAACTGCAGAAATAATTTTGCACCACCTGCTGCAATTGCTCCACGTCCTCTCCTTCGAGGGCCGCCTGGAGGAGGGCCTCCGCTTCGGTGTCCATCCGTTCCCGGTAGATCCGCAAGGCTTCCGGCGCGGTCTTGCCCCAGCCAGCCACTGTCCGCTGGACCATCTGTCGAGCTGTCAGGAAAACCCGGCACTTTTTTTTACCGGCCGGTTCCAAAAGCAGCAGCCTGGAACCCCGTTCTTCCGAAATCGAAACGAGCTGGTTGACCGCTTCCTGCCAGTTCCCGTCCCGCAAGAGTTCATCCACCCTGAGGAATTCGGCCCGGCTGGAGAGTTCGAGTTTTTTGCCGTCCACGAACCGGGTCACCTGGCCCGTACAGCGGTGCAAGCCGGCCAGCAGGCAGAGCCAGATCATCAGGTACGACAGGGGAGGGCGGTGCAAGTCGGCAAGTCCATTTCCCGACCGAAGTCGGCGGGTATAAAAGGTTGCAGGATCGGCTACCGGGCCGGGGCTATTCCACTTCTTCCGGTTCGATATCCAGTTGTTTGAAAAGAGGCAGGTGCCGGTAATACACCTCAAGTGTACAGACCGCCAGCGCGGTTGAGTAGATTCGCTTTCCCCCCTCACCCCAGCGAAAAAGATCAGGATTCCAGCTGCCCGCATAGGTCCCTTCGGTTTCCTGCAGTCCGACAAGGACTTTTTGCATTTGGGGATTCCAGTCTTCCCATTCCGGGCCCCCGTAATGGTGAAACAGCTGGGTAGCGTAATAGATGTAGTACAGGTTGTAGCGGCCTGCTTCCCGCTTTGCGGGAGGTGCTTTTTCCAGCAGGTATTCCGAGGCGATTTTCAATCGCACATCATCCCTCTTCCAGCCCAGGTAAATGCGGCACAGCAAAGCCTCGGCCGTCATGGCGGGAGTGTGACTGTTGTTTCTCAGGTAACTGTAAAAAGTGCCGGCCGGCACTCCCCGTTTCTTGGCATTCCCGGCGGAGTCCAGGTAGTCCTGGGCCTTGAGGAGAGTGGCCCGGGGGACGTCCAGCCCCAGCTGGGGAGAGAGGGCGCTCTGCAGGGCCATCATCTGCCAGCCAAAAACGCTGGTGTCACCCGACTGTTGCGGTCGATATCTCCATCCACCCCGGTTTCGCCGATCCTTGGAGTCGCGCTGGGCACCCACAATAAAATCGATCGCTTTTTGGGCCGGTTCGCGAAACTGTTCGTCACCGGTCACCGCGTAGGCCTCTACCAGCACGATGGCCGCCTGACCGTGAGCATACATGGCCACCTGTTGGGAGAGATTCGTCCGCAAGTCACCCGAATCGCTGTCCTGGTTGGCAAGGATCCAGCGCAGCCCCCTGGCGACGGTCTGTTTGTATTTTCCATATTCATGGGTCTGTCCGGCACCCAGGAATGGGAGCAGTGCCAGGGCGGTCGCCGCCATGTCACCCCGGTTGTTTTTGCGGTAGTAGTACTTGTAATCCTGGAGGCTCCAGCTGCCATCCTTGTTCTGGACCTTTGCCAACCAGCGAAGTCCCCGGGCTACCGCGGCTTCGGTCAATGAAGTTCCTCCCTCCTTTTTCAGCATCTCTACCCGCATGCGTGGGTCGCGGGCGATAAAGCGGGAGGATTGCCCCTGTCGTCGGGTCAGGCTCTTTCGCACCTCCCGGATGTCAGGCAGGGCTGCCTGTGGATCATCATCCACCCGCAGTTCCTTGGCCTCCTGGTCTGCCTTGATCAGGGCCTTTTTTACCTCCTGGTCGGAAAGGTCCGCGTCCCGCGGCAGCGGGGCTTCAAAATCCAGTTCCCTTTCCGGGTCTTCCAGCTTGACCTCCGCCCCTTCGGTATCCTCAACCGAGATGGCGGTTGAAAGCGTGATCGACTGTTCCCGGCTGTCCAGCGCGTTTTCCAGGTAGAGCATCAGAAGGATGATGATCAGCACCAGGTGCAACAGGAAACTGATCAGCCAGGCTGGCGTCATGCGAAAAGACTCCCGCATCCGGGCCACCGCCGAGCGTCGATCGCGCATCTGCCTCAATCGCTCGCTGGGACTCTGTTCCCCGGCCGATTTTCGCCGACGGCGTTGTGCCCGGGGTTGTCGTTCCGGTCCGGGCAATGGGGGAGTGGGCGTGGCCGCCGGCATCGCAGCCGGGGCAGCAGGTGTTTTCACCGTGGGAGCCGCAGGGGGCTGGGAGCGGAGCAGTTTTTCGACCGCGGCTTCCTGTTCCCTGGTCAGTTCAATCCGGTTGTCACAGTGCCAGCAATCCGCGGTCATCAGCCACATCCGTACCGACAGCGGAGCTTCACAGCGGGGGCAGGAGCAGAACAGGGAGTTGCCTTCCAGCCAGATCTTGCCGGAAGAAGTCTCGATCGCCAGGCGAATGCTTTCGCCCGCATCCTGCTGGGCCACCTTCTGGAAAGTTTTTTGATCCTGCAGAGATACCCGGGATTTCCAGTTCGATTCCAGCGGGGGCAGCGGTTGGCTGGAATCGATGCTCAGAAACCGGATCGGTTGTACCGGACTTTGTTCGGACGAATCGCTTGCCACGCTTCTGCTTTCCAATCACATCGACGACTCCCCGATTATACGGTATTTCCATCGAACGTGAACAAAATCGTCCCGATCCCCGTTTTCCGCCGGGCCGCTCCCTGAATAAGATGGATATTCTGGCCCAACGGTTGGAATCCCGGCTACCGAACGGTTGCCCGGGAAACGAAATGACGGTCTATCGGGATACCGGCGGGACCGGAGACCCCAGCGTTGTGAACCGCAAGAATTCCGAGCAGAATCGATCCCATGAGACATCCAGGTCACCGAATCGGAACCGGCGTTTGCCCCAACTGGGTGATTCCGCTATTTGGCATGGCGATCCTGGCCATTGCCGGGTGTGGTGACACCGGGAAACAGGGGCCCCCTGCCGGCAAGTTGCAGGCGGACCCCCACTACCTGACACGCAGCGTCTCCGAGGCCAGCAAACAGAAGATCGAAAAATTCTGTGCCGACTGCCACGATTTGCCCCGGTCCTCCAGCTTTCCCGTCGATGCCTGGAAGCACGAAGTCGAGCGGGGTTTTGAATTTTACGATCGCAGCGGCCGCACCGACCTGGAGCTTCCCAACCTCTACGACACGATCGCCTACTTCACTCAGCAGGCACCCTCCAGCGAGGAATTCACGGCCGGGGTTCGGAAAATCCCGGCCAAACGGCAACTCCCGTCAGCCTTTCAGCGGCTCGAATTCGATGACGATGGCCAGACCCGCTGGATTGCCAATGTTGAGTTTTACCCGCTGGCTCAAAACCAATCCGGACAGGCCGGTTGGGTCGCCTGTGACATGAAAAACGGCAGTGTTTCCCTGTACCCGCTTGAGAATCCCTCCCAGGTCCGTCTGCTGGCAAAGGCACAGGCGCCGGTCAACTCCACGATCAGCGATCTCGACCAGGACGGCCACGTCGATATCCTGGTCTCCGATATCGGTGACTACCGGGCGTCCGATTCGCAAAAAGGAAAAATTATCTGGCTCCGATCCAGCGGGACCGGTTTTGAGGTCAGTGAATTGGCGGCCGGGCTGGGGCGGGTCTGTCAGACTTCGGTCCAGGATTTTGACCAGGACGGGGATAACGACATCCTGGTGGCTGAATTCGGATACTTCACCAGCGGTTCGATCTACCTGCTCCTGAATGATGGAAAAGGCTTTTCCCCGGGGAACTTTATCCGCCGCGAAATTGACCCCCGGCATGGCACCGTGCGGGTGCAGCCGTTTGATTTTGACGGGGATGGTGATCTGGATTTTGCCGCCGCCATTGCCCAGGAGTACGAGACGGTCGAGATTTTTGTGAATGACGGAAAAGCCAACTTTCAATCACGGGAGGTCTTTTCCGCCGGTTTTCCAAGTTACGGTTCCAGCGGGATCGAACTGGTGGATCTCGACCAGGACGGCGACGGGGACATTCTCTATTCCAACGGGGACACGTTTGATTCGCTGGTGCCCAAGGATTACCACTCGATCCAGTGGCTGGAGAATCTCGGCAATCTCCAGTTTCGTCATCATCACATCGCTTCCATGCCTGGAGTGCACTGCTCGCGGGCCGCCGATTTTGACGGCGATGGCGACCTCGACATTGTCTCGGTGGCCTTCATGACCGAAAAAATGGAAGGCATCGAATTCGATTCGATGGTCTACCTGCAAAACAATGGCAACCAGCAATTTGAAAAGCTGTGGCTGGAAAAAGATACCCTCTTTTACCCCAACGTCCTGGTGGGGGACTTCAATGCGGACGGGCAAGCCGATTTCGCTACCGGCACCGTTGCCATCGCAGACGAAAAAAATGACGGACCGCCGCTCAAGGTCTATCTCAACACGCGGGATCCCTGATTGCCTGCAAGGCTCTGAGGAGCGGTTCCCGGCATTCTGTTTTTTGATTCTAGATTCTCTGCAACGATTCTCTGCAACGATTCTTTGGGCCGCGTCCCGGTACTGAATCTCTGTACAGTATCTCTGTAAAGTTCCTCCTCACAGTATTCCTGTAACAGGTTTGCCCGATTTGCCACCACGATCGCCTGGTGCTCCTGCTTGTCGAGAAGCTTCCCGGATACAGCCGTTCTGCAAAAAATCCCGAACCTTTTCCACAGGCTTCCTGTCATTTCTGGGCGAGCAGGCAACCTGGGCGAAGGTCCGTCTGCGTTGCTTCGCAAGGCGACCCAGTTGCTTCGCAAGGCGACCCAGTCTTATCGACAGGTTTTTATGAGAATTTTCTTGTAACCGCTTTGCCAAGCCAAATAATGAACGCTGACTCAGGGGGGTGGCAACAGGGTGTCACCCAGGGGGACGGAGTCCGCGATACCGGTGAGGTTCGTTGTGAATACCCTGTTTCAGCTTTCTCTCTTTCAGCTTTTCCTTTTCAGTCACCCGGACCAGCAACTTGCCGGACTTCAACTATTGGCGATCGCTTCCCTCCTGGAGCGAATCGGCAGGACTTTTTACGGCAATCCCCGGACGGTTCATGACGTGTATGTAAATCATGGTGGTTTTCACATCCTTGTGCCCCAACAGTTCCTGTACCGTGCGGATATCCGAACCGCTTTCCAGCAGGTGAGTGGCAAACGAATGACGCAGTGAGTGGGGAACGGCGTTTTTACGGATTTCGCATTTTCTGACCGCCCGTTTGAAAGCGGTCGCGAAAAAAGACTCTGAAACATGGTGTCGTCTCAATGTCCGAACCCGTGGGTCGGCCGACAATTCCCGCGCCGGGAACAGCCAGTACCAGCTGAACTCGAGGTTGGCGTTTTTGTATTTCCGTTCAATCGCGTCCGGCAGGTAAACCCCGGCAATGGAATTGCCCCGGTCCTCCAGGTGCTGCAGCCGCGCCTTTTCAATCTGGTCCACCAACAGTGGTTTAGCCTTTTCGGGGATCACCGAGACCCGGTCTTTGCCCCCTTTGCCATCGCGGACATAGAGCGTTCTCTCCTCGAGGCAGACATCCTTGATCCGCAGCCGCCTGCATTCCACGTGACGCAGTCCCGCCCCATACATCAGCAGAAACATCAGTTTTTTACGACCGTCAAACTCAAGCGACAGCCGGGCCAGTTCCTGTCGGTTCAAGACAACCGGCAGGCGGGGAGGTTTTTCGCTGGTCGCAATGTCAAGGAACTCCAGTTGCCTGCCGAGCGTGTTTTGAAACAGAAACAGAATCGCCGATTTGGCCTGGTTCTGGGTCCGGGTCGCCACCTGCCCACGGATCGCCAGGTCAGACAGAAACTCCTTGATGTGGACTTCGGTGGTTGATTCGATTTCCGACAGCTGGTGAAACCCGAGGAACCGTTTGATCCAGGACACGTACGCCTTTTCGGTGGCCCAGGCTTTTCCGGCCAGCCGGAGTTTTTTTCTCAGCTGTTGAATGATCGGAAGCTCCCGCTCATTCAGATTTCCAACTACATTTCTTTCATCAATCAGATTGCCATTGACCCAACGCCCCTCCGGCACCGTGTCTCCACCGGCCCGAGACTGGGGAGTGTGTCGTCTGGTAGCAGGCGTCTTTTCCACCTCGGCCAATTCGGCCAGCTTGATGCGGAAACTGGACAGGTTGACCGGCTGTCCTTCGAGGATATGGGTCTGGTAGCAATCAATCGCGTTAAGGGCCTGCAATCGTTGGCGAGCGGGCGTACCGGCATCCCGAATGGTCCTCAAAAAAGCGAGTACCCATTGGTGGGAAACCGGAATCTGCTTGCTCGATCCGTCCTTCAGCCGCGAAGCGACAAAAGACTCGTACCTTTTGAGCCATTTGGGAAACCACTGTTTATCATTCGATCGAAGCGGCAGATGACCGACCCTTTCCAGGAACCGTTTGAGCGACATGGGACTCCTCACAAATCAATGCGAAGCGAGGCGTCCTGAAATGAGCTTTTCCGAAACGACCCATCGGCAGTCAAGCACTTGGGATTCAAGAGAAGCGAAATCACAGAACCCGAGGGCCGCTTCGATTTTTTCCAGGCAAACCACCACCCCCATCACAGGGGTACGTGGTATGGATTTTGTCCCATTGGCGACATTATTCAACAACGCTGAAACGAAATACCTCTTCTTCGGGGTATGATATGTTTTTTACCCGTTTTATCCGGTCATTCAGTCGTACTGGATAGTTAAAGTATTAGTTGTCCCGCTTACCTGTCTCTTGATCAATTCATGAATCACAACGGGCCGCCTACCGAACCGTACCATCGACAATATCGCAAGAATGTCATTGACGTACTCGAGTTGTTAGCCTCACCGGATGACCAGATCGAATATCAAAATAATGTTCCGCATGCGTTTGTGCCTGACGAACTGATCTGCATGTGGTTCGACGATTCATTTCGTCTGAACGACCAGCGTCTCAAAGACATGTTTGCGGAAAGCGAATGGTCGGCCTTGCTGGAATTCAACTCTCGGTACGACCAACTTTACAATGAACTTCCTTCACCGCTTCCACAGATCGACGCCCTTGTGTCGCTTCCACAATGGCAGTCCGTTATTTCCGCCGCAAAAATAGCATTACGGACTTTTAATTCTTGAAATGCTTATTGCGAGTGCGACAATAAACTGGCAGAAGCTGACTGCAAACCCGCGCCGCAGGATAACAACGGGATGAACCGAAGTGCCGATTGGGTCGGTTTTTAGAAATGGATAATCGCTAATCGGCACTCGGTTATCCTTACCGTTATGTTTCAATGAAGTCCCGCGATGATTGAAGACAAGATCAACGCGATTCGTGTCGCCTGCACGCCGCTCATCGGAAAGACTATCGAGCGCTTCGAATCGGCGGAGATTCTTCACGATGACGGAACATGGGATGATTGGCCCGATCTGCCAATCCGCCTCTACTGCACAAACCAAACTTTGCTTTCAATTTCGTGGTCGCGGTTCGACGATCTGTGGCTGTCAAATGACAAGTCACTCCCGTTCACGACCGACGACGCAACGACGCGATGGAAATCGAACGGCCTCGAAACAATCAGGGCGGCGATCGGCCGCAGCGTTCAGGGCGTGTCGCTCGGCCGAGGCGAAATCACGAGTGAATCTCATGACATCGAGATCTGGAGTCGGTTGGTGTTTTATCTCGGCGGAAGTTGGCTCGAGGTGTTCAATGCTCTCGATGAAAACGGATATACTCTACATAACGCAGAGCCGGACGGTGAGTTCCGGAAATGCACATAACAAATCCGTGAACCGGAGCACTCATTCACGCGGCAACTGAAATCAAAGCCTTCCGTTCGTGCCCCGGTTACGGCAGGCGTTATGCCACCAAACAACATGAAATACGAGTCGCTAGAATTCAGCTTTCGCGGGAAGACGCTCGTTGCAGAGTGGGACAATCGGCGAATACCTCGATCTTGTTTCACTACCATTTTCTTCGTCGGATTCTGGGTTTTTTGGACAGCGACAACTGCATTCGTAACGTACTTACTTTTTACTGCTCAGGGGCCATGGTTGGTTTTGTGTATTTGGTTGATTTTTGCCTATACTTTCGTTGTTTTGATGCCAATGACTTGGGTAGTCAGGCACACGATTGAACGCGTTGAAATTGACAACAAGCAATACCGTCACTACTTCATCAATCTTCCTTGGTGGTTCCCGAAAAAATGGAGTGCTGACGAAATCACGAAGATTACCTTCGGGTGTTTTGGTGAAGAATCCCTCCCAATGTTAAATGTGTGGCGGGGAAGAAAACGCGATATGATTGCATACTGGGCACAAAATGAATTTCGCGAGCAACTGTTCGAAAAAATCCGTGAACACCTTGAAGAAATTGGATCAAAGATTCCTGTGATCAATATAGACATCGAACCAGACGTGGCATAACAAAAAAATGCACACGAAGCCGCCGACGTCGCGTGTTTTGGAGCATCGATCACTCCGGCGGCCCGGTGAGCCTGGACGTTCTGCGTGAAGCACCCCGTGAATAATTCTTTATCAAACGCAAAGTCTGCCTTCTACGCGAAGTCGTGGTATCTCTATGTGGGTGCGATCGTATTCACGATGCTTGGGTTGTTTTGCGCAATATTTGGTCCACTTTTCCTCTTTGACATCATGAAAAGTGCAGATGGAAAACCGGGAACAGTGGCCGGGGTTGCAATGTCCATCATGGCTGTTCCAACGTTTCTCGTCGCGCTGCTTGGCTGGTTCAACGTTTACGCCCGCCGTAAACCTCTACTGCGGCTTTGTGCAGAAGGGATGGAGATCAACGTCATCGGCGCTTCGGGCTTGGATGGCACGCCTCTGATTCCCAACATGGTTCGTGTAGCATGGTTGATCTTGTCGCTGTAGGGGTTCAAGAAACAGATTGGCTGGATTCCCTGGGAGATGCTCCGCAACATCGAGGTTGTCGGCTTGCCAATGATGCGATCATTGGTGATTGATGCAACGATTGCCTATCCAGCTTTTCGTGGCGACGCCATGACTGCGCGAATTGGCGATAGCATTGCATTTCGCGATGCAGAATTCCAAGACTCACTGGAAGTCATCATCTCCACGATTCAGAAGTTCTACAGTGACCCCGATGCAAGAGCGGCATTGCCAAGCTTGCACCACTAAACAAAAATACGCAGAACAAACACATGAACGCCGAGCCGCCGACAGCGCGTTTTCAAATGGAGCATCAGCCGTGGCGGCAGTTGGTGCCTTGACGGCGTGTATTGCCGTTCAGCGGCGCGACTGAGATACGATTCATCGTTCGCGTGCGCTTGGAGTGGTTTTCGCGTGGTGTTGGAGCAAACTGGCAAGTAAGCATCGTCTAACAGTCTGCTAACCAGGTAAAACGCTGGATTGGATGGCGTGATCTCGATGCCAGGTGTGCCAAACGGGATGGGTGCCGCACTTTTCTGTCGGGGAAGTCGCCCTCGAAGCCTGGAGTTTTTTCCCTTTGGAGATGATCGGCGGGATCGTCTGCGATGGCCCGGAATCGAATGAACCGCATGCCCTGGCATTGTGCCCGCATCGCAAAGTCAGGCGATTTTAACCGGACCATCGCTCGTCGCGGCCGCGTGAATGAAAACGTTACGACGATCTGAGCGTGGTAGCCCCATTGCCCTTTCTTGTTTTGTTTTTTTGGAAAAACCAGTGGCGAAAACAATCCCGATCAGCCCACCATAAACTGAAGCAACCAACAATGGTAACGAGATTTTCAGATAAACACCCCCTCCAATCGCCGAACGAAAAATACTGCTTGTCATGGCCATGTAGAACATGTGGCCGTAGGGCCAAATCAAGCTTGGGATGAGCATGCAAAACGTGCCCAAGATGAACGACTTGACGATGGACCGAGATTTCGATCGCCAAGTTAAAACGGACATCACCGAAAGAGTGACCAACAAACCAGGCCCAAATATCATGTATAAACCCTGGCTGTTTCGAAAGCTCATTGGCGCGCAAAAAAGACCGGCGAGAGCCATGATTCCAAACAGAGATCTTGATCTTAAGTTCATTTAAAACGGTCGAAAGAGGACTGGCATTCTAAGAGGCATAACGTCCGAGTTTACCGGGCCAACCAGTCAACGCAAACAACCAAAAGTTTCAAGGACCCAACGCACAAGCGTTAACAGCTTTGGTCCAAAGTCTTGTTATGTTGCATTGCGATCAGGTTCAGGGATTACTGGTGCCTTCGTCGGAATAACCGAACCGGGTAATCGTTGGATCCTTGGTGGAAAGTACGCTGACACAATTGTCACAGACAATCAGGAATTCGTGTATTCCATTCGCAAAAAGGCGCGGGTGATGAAATCATTGCGAGTTGATTGCAGGTCAAACCAGCCACTCTGCAGGACTCGATACAGCCAACCGTTACCAGTGTGATACTTGTCCCAAAAATCCCAAAGATCCCCTTCGTCGAGCATGCGAAAACCACGAACATGGTCGAAATCGACTCGAACAAACTGGTAACCTTCTGCCTGAAGATAAACGGCAAGTCGATCGTTGTCATAGGACAGTGTGCGAACTGCGAGATTGGCAAATGGTTGTGAATCGGCAATTGGTTCACATTGAGGTGGCGGTAGTTCCATGACTGTAGCGGCATGACTTCGACTTAACCGGGCCGACAGTTCAGCCCGAATCACAAGTTTATCGAAGACCAAACCGCGTCGAATCCGCTCGAATCAACCGGCGAACATACTCACTGCGATTGCGCCGACAATTCCTGCTGCGACAATCAGCAGCATGATAATGTATGGGACCCACCGACCGGTCGACGAAGTCACTGACGTTCCGCATTCAGGGCACGTCAAAGTTCGCCTTGCATGATTTCGTTCAACGAGCCAATGCCATGTGTCAGAAACCCAGAATCGCGGCTTTGCTTGCTTAAACGCGCCGGTGAATCCGCATGTTGGACAGGTCATCTTGGTTTTGTGTTCAACAGCCATGCTATCTACCCAGCGGTTTCAGTTCGGATTCATTGTTCTTGCAGGCCTTGCCATGCCCCATGTCGTTCGATCAAACAACAGGATACCGGTTTTACTTTTCCCAATACCAAACAGTAACGATTCCATGGTTATGGTGCCAACTGTGACTTATGTTGATCACACGCTGTTCCCCTATTTCGTTTGCAAATTCAGATGCTTTGGCAAATAACTTGTCCCAGCTTTCAACTGAAGACCGAAAAATCTCAAATCGCATCGTCGTGGTGATACTCCTGGTTTTTACAGGTATTCGAGAACCAGGGCAGTTGCTTGCGATTAATCTGCACAAAACCGAATCAGATGATCCATTCAAGTGTGGCATGACAAATCGTTGGACCAAAGCCGCTAGAATCAATCGAAACTCGCGGGATAGTGCTGCACACCATTTGATCCCCGCTCGACCAGGTTGATTCCACTCTGCCGGATCGGTCAATTTGTACGTCATCCGGCGCGGAGAAAGTAGCAACACAGTGAAAATCAAATGTCTCATCTTGCTGGCCATGGTGTCGCCACCAGCGTTTTCGTTTTTTTTTGCCGCATCGGCCGTTGAAGAGAACTCCTCAGCACGAACAGCACTCATGTACGCGCGCGAGTGTGAAAAGCACCTTGGTCCGTTCCCGAAGTTTCGCTACGAGGATGCTATCGAAATTCCAATCACTCAGAATGGAAAGCGAGTGATTGTCACAGCAGAAAATATCGGGAAGAACTTGAAGTGGTGTGACAAGCCAGCGGCTTTTGGCGCTCCGTGCCAACTGGGCAATCGTGTAGGACGTTACCAGGGACTCAAAGCGGATGGCTCGCCCAACCCCGAAGTCGTCTTCGTGACGTTTTTTCGCGATGGTGGCTTGGGTGTCATTGGTCACAACATGAAGACAGGGGCCACGTGTTTCCTGTCCATCCAGGATGATTTTGATTCCAAACAGGGTCTGCCGACCCCGGATGAGCCGAACTATAACAAGGCGTGGCAGCCGCCGACGGTGGTTGGCAGGGATGGGTGCGTGAAGTGCCACATGGCCGATCCGTTTTTGCATTCACCATGGATTGATCAAGTGCGTGACCCGAAGAACCCGGAGGAACCCCTGGTGCCTCTGATCGCAGACGTTGATTCGCCTTACTTTGTCATTGGTAAAGAATTTCCTGCTCCGCCGGGCAGGAAACCCGGAGCGATTCACGCAACGATTCCGAAACGCCTGGAAGGAAACAGGTGCGTCCAATGCCATGCTCCACAATGCGTTCCCGAATTCTTTAACGTCAAGCTGGACGAGTTGAAGATGTCTGCCCCCTTTCACACGATGGAAAAAGAAGTCAGAGAGCAATGGGTCAAGGATCGGGAAGCCATTCGAGAGTATTGCCGATCATTGGACATCCAGTATTTCGAGCAGAAAAAACAAGGGGAGTAACGGTCGGACGCCCGAATGCTGGACAGCAATCCGATGCACGCGAAGCCGGACTTGCGTGTGGTTTTGGAACGGACGATCGCTGGTTCCGGCTCGGTGATCGTTGTCGTTATGCCTCGATAACATCCATCACCGCCAATGGAAATCAAAACTCAATGGGGGAGTTCTGTACTCGCCTGTTTCCTGGTGACCTCGTTGGGGTGGAGATCGATGGCATTTGCATTACTTTTTTGGATACTACGGCTGCGAGCTGCAGCTCATCATCTGCAGGTCATGGTGGTTGGCTGGATTCCGAGCGAACTCGCGTGTTACAAGCATGCTCACACGATTCGGATAGAATCCTGCCATTGATTCGCGATGACTCCCGGTATTTCGATAAACCCGCTGAATTAATCCATGTCGCATTGGCGGGGACCCAACAGTAAGCGTTTGGCTTTCGACCTGATTGACACGCGATTCGTGTGGGAGAACTAAAGGGAGAGACCGAATCCGATCCTTTTTCAACCTCTCTGCCACGTCTTTACGATTCCCCCGAACTTTCCTGGCAAAAGCTCGGACATCCGGGGCTTTTCGGCCCACGTACAGCCTTTTCCGCCGGCTGCTTGTTTTGAAATCCTGTGAATATTCTCCGTACCGGTTTTCGTTGGCAATATTGTATCGGGGGAAACGAAGACTAGACTGCATCCGCTAACTCCAATGAAGAAGACAGGTTACGGAGCAGCTGACAGGCGGCCAATCATGGATTCAATTCCGGATGATGCGATGATCGCTCAACTGTATATACCAGACTCCTATGTACCTTTTATCGTCGCCTACATTGTGTATGTGTTGCTGTCGAGCATTGCCTTAATTGCGTTGATTCGACGAGCGTATACGACATTTCGCCAGCGTAGGCCGTTCCCATTTTTCGCGGCCGTTACCGTAATAACGACCGTCTTCGGGACGCTGGCAGTAACCGTATGGGTGGCAATATTTGACCGCTGGCCGTTCGGTAGTCTCGTTTACGGCGAATGGGAAGTCCTTCAAAAGTTTTTCTTCATTGGATCGTTTGTTGGTGTCTTTGTTTGGATCTCCTGGGCTAACGTTTGGTTGAGCAATCTTCGGCCGCCACCGCCTAACCAACCGTGGATACAATTCAGCCTACGGAAAACAATGGCCCTCGTTTTGTTACTTGCCGTCATCTTTACGTGGTTACGAATGAGAGAACAAGAAGCGACGCGGCAGCGAAAGGTTGTTGAGCAACTTGTTCAGCAGGGATGGCAACTATCACCGGATCCAAGAGGGGATTCTCGCACCCCCTATGGGCAATTCCCGCACTCATTGAGGTGCGTTATCTTTGGTCTTTCAAAAGAGCTCAACTTGCACAATCGCAAGTCACGGATCTATCACCCGTATCCGAAATGAAAAATCTCGAATATTTGACCTTAAACCACCTGCAAACGGACCTTTCACCGCTGGCTGATTTACAGAGCCTTAAGTTCGTAATCATTAACGGCCGGATTTCGGATATACCGGCATTGTCTCCGCTGAAGCAAGTTGAGAATTTTCAGCTTGTCAATACACAAGTCAGTGACCTTTCCCCATTAATTGTTTTGAGCAATCTTGAATATCTCGTGATCACTGACAATCAAGTCAGCGACCTATCGCCCTTGGCAGAGTTAAAGCAACTAAAGTCGCTTTCCATCAATGGCGGAAAAGTTAGCGATCTGACTCCACTGACAGAGTTGAAAGACCTTGATTCGCTTAGACTTCTAAAAGTAAACGTGAGCGACCTCTCTCCGATAGCAGAAATCGAGAATTTGAAAAGCGTTAAGTTGAAGCGGAGCGAATTTAGTGACAAAGAAGTCGATGAGTTGCAAATCGCACGCCCGCAACTCAGCGTCTTGGACGCCAGGTGAGCGTTTCCTCGATTCCAGTTCTGTGACTGGCCCGAAGATGATATGTCAATCGCATGCAATGGAGTTGCGGTTCCGGCTCGCTCTGATATCAACGACACTTGGCCGTAAGCCGGTGATGCCAACCGTTATGTTGCAAAACCAGGTGTGATGTGATCCTCATTGGTCCCGAAGTCGAACAGTCGCTCACCGCAATCGCATGTTGCTGCGGCTTCCAAATTGATTGGTCGGTACTCGATCAAATCGAATACGATTCCCGCGAGAACCAAGTCGCCCCCAATCAATACGTTTTGCATGACTCAAAACGGTCGCGAATCTCAGCAGCCGTTGGCGAATACGAGCCCGAAACGATCACACTCACCCTGGATCGTGGCCGCTGTGAAGCCCGGCTTGTGTGCCTGTTGTGACGTTTCGTTTTTTCGTCCGGGATCGGTGTACACTGTCGATATGTGTACTGCATTTCTCACTGTCCCGTGGCGCGAAGATTCTTGATGTCTCCAGCAACAACACGATTTCGCATCGCTCGTGAAACGGACGTTTCGTCCATTGTCCAATTGCTTGCTGATGATCGACTCGGTGCGACACGAGAAATCGCGACCGATCCGCCTCCCCGGGAATACATGGACGCCTTCACAGCGATCGATGGGGATCCAAACAATGAGCTTGTGGTCGCAACACTGGACGAGTTGGTCGTTGGCGTCCTGCAGCTTACTTATATTCCCAACCTGACGCACATGGGAAGTTGGCGAGGTATGATTGAGGGCGTTCGCGTTTCTTCATCGCATCGTTCTGCTGGTGTTGGGACGGGTATGCTCCAATGGGCGATTGATCGGTGTCGAGCTCGGGCTTGTCGTCTCGTCCAGTTGACGTCCGACCTTCAACGTAGTGACTCAATTGCCTTCTACGAACATCTCGGGTTTCAGCATTCCCATGCTGGCATGAAACTCCGTCTTGAGTTAATCCTGCCAGTCGGGAGATGACAACAACATGCACCGGATTTGCGGCTGGCGCGACTTGAGATGGAGCATCCCACTCCGCAACCTGGAGATGTTCGAACGTCTTGCTTCCATGGTCCGGTGGCACCCTGTACTGATCAAGCAAACCAGGAGCATCCCATGACCGATACAGGCCAGATGAGAACAGGAGTCATTTACATGAGAGTCTTCATCACCTGTCTGATTCTGATCGGACTATGGAGTGGTTTCGCCACAGGGAGTGACAATACGCTGGTCGTGTACGGCAAAGTTCCCTCGGCCAAGGCATCCGATCAGTACGCCCTCGCGGTCAGGTCGGTCGGAAAAGAAGAACGTTGGCAACAGGCCTTCGCATTCATCACCAGGTGCAAGAATGGAATTCGGGGCAAAAACGGGTACTTTCCACACCTGAGTGGCTGGAGTCATACCTATATCAACGTGGAAATGGGTGGGCCGGTTGAAATCGCAATCAGAAAGGTCAATGGTCAGCCGATTCGAAAAGCCATCGCTCGACCTCAACGCAAAGTGCGTTCCTGTGTGGTTCGCAATGGCTACGCGTTCGTCACACTGGAAAAGCCATGCCAGGTCTCGGTCGACATCGATGGGCAAATGGAAGACCACGACACAGGCAAAGGATACAGGGGACCTCCCATTCACTCTTTGACGGTTTTCGCCAACCCCCTGATGCGGGACCGTCCCTCGCTCACTGACCCAACGGTTCATGCGGTCAAACCGGGAGAAAAAGCGCCGAGCGATGGGCCCTGGAAGACTCTTTACTTTCTGCCTGGCGTTCACGACATCGGGGTCGCCTTTCCGCTGCATGCAGCGAGGAACTACTACATTCCCGGCGATGCCATTGTTTACGGCACGATGAGCAATCATGAGCAGTGGGACAACGGTCACGATATCCGTGTCTTTGGCTATGGCACGCTCTCGATGGCACGGATTGCTCATCCCGATCATGCGTCACCCCGCCCCATGCGGGCCAATCTGCATAACTCGATTCGTATCGTGGGAGCGAAAAACTCATCGGTCGAAGGCATCACAATCGCTGACCCGGCCTACCATTCATTAATGCTCATCGACAACCACCGTCCCGATCAACCGACAGCCATTCGCTGGGCCAAGATCATTGGCTGGCGCGTGAACGGAGATGGCATCAATCCATTTGAAAACTGTTTGATCGAGAATTGTTTCATCAGAACGCAGGATGATTCCACCTATGCAAATGGCCTGGGAATCCGCGGCGTGACCTATTGGAATGACTTCAACGGATCCACGTTTGCTCTATCGGCCCTTCCAAATCGAAAACTGATCATAGAAAACTGCGACGTGATTTATGCTCGTGCCGGCTGGGACAAATGGAGCGGCGGGCGGCTGTTCAACATGCGGGGTGAGGGCAAGGGAGCGTGCGGCGAAGGTGTCGTGTTCCGCAATATTCGAGTCGAGGATCCGCGTCCGACCCTGCAGCACTTTCTGATTGCGATGAAGGGCGTGCAACCCTACTTCGATCCCGGTCAGGCACGTGGCAGCGGTCACCTTGCAGGCGTCGTCTTTAAGGATATCGAGATCGCTGCAGCGAGCGTGTTGGGGCAACCCGACATACTTTGGGGCACACCCAATGCCAAAATCATGAAATTGACCTTTGACAATGTCAGGATTGGTGGCAAGAAGATTTCCTCAATTGAGCATTTCAAATATAACCAGCAGGTAGAGAACATCAGTTTTAAATGACCGCTCGCCCGATAAGGCGAGTTCCCGTGCCCGTTTGCCCGCTGTTTTACTCGGAGAAAAACACCCAGGGAGCAGGGAGGCATCAAGAACAGGGAACGGCATATATTCATGACCATCCGGTGAACCCGAGTCGCGAAGTCGGGGCGTTTTTAAATGAACAATCACTCGTTGCGACCGGGTGAACGTAGACGTTATCCGACTCAATCAAACCATGAGATTTCCTGCAATCGCGGTCGCATCAATAATCGTCCTGGTCACACTGGTGGCGAATTCCGGTGCCGGCAGTCCGCTTTTTCGATTCGTTCAACTGATCCCGGGCAAGGACCTGACCGGGCATTTTGGGATTTACTGCGCCCTGGGATTTGCGCTGTCACTCTGTGTGAAGGAGACGCTGAAGTTTGACGGAATATGGATTGGTCTTGTCGCGATAGGGATCGTCGCAGAAGAATTCAGCCAGGTGTTCCTTGTTCATCGGACTTTTTCCCTCACCGACCTTGCCGCTGCCCTGGCCGGATTTGCATTTGGTGTTTGTGCCATTCGGGTCTTCTTCGTGACATATGCTCCCAGGGAGTGGCTGCTTGGGATCCTGATCACCCAGGCAGTTCCCATTCTGAATCTGTTTCGCAAAGGGCTGCCGTGGAGCACAGGGTTTGACGCGCTGAAGAAATTCCCGGATCAGTCATGGGGTAAAGAGACGTATGCTTTCCTGGTAAACCGGAACTTGTGTTTTTTGCCAAAATACGAACATCACGATGCCTTGCACGTACTGCTGGGCTACGACACGACGGTCGTTGGCGAGGCGAGGCTTCAATCTTTCATGGTGGGAAACCAGACCCCAACGTTCGCGGGACGGGGGTTGTACATCCTGGCAATGACGATGCTTCCTGAGCATTGGCGAGTTTTTGCGGGCGACCGCAGGCGTGGTGTAGAATCAGGTTCCATTGACTGGATGGCCGTTGAAAACACACTTTCCATGCCGCTTTCCGATGTCCGGCACGAATGGAATATTCAAACCCAGGATCAGGCCGACGAATAACAATGTGTTGCACGCAAAGCCCGGTTTCGCTCAGTTTTTTGAAGAAACGTTCGCCGTCCGGGACCGGTGAACGGTGCGCTATTTCATCCAGGAGCAGATCATGAAGATTCCGAAGAATCTCACGCGTGCCGTCTCCGTTGCCATTGTCGTTTTGTGTGGATGCACCGCAAATGAGACGGTTGCTCCGTCTGCTGCCATCCTGTGGCGTAACGGTCACTTCGACAGCTTAGTCCCTTTGGGCGATGGCTGGAAGAAATCGCATGTGCGCTCGCCCGGCGATACATTTGACCGGCCAGGAAACCTTGTGCAAGCTTTCTTGAAATCGTCCGGGCCGTACGGCTATATCATCAAAATAGAAAAAGATGCGCCGCTGGATCAACTTTCGCTTGAAGAATACCTGGCTATTGTTCGCAAGCAGTTTACGTCTCTTCCAGAGTACGAACTGGTTGATGAAGGAGATGTCGATTTTCACGGTCGCAAATTTCATCGATTTCGCCTGAAGGTCGACGGGACGAAAGGTGCTGCGGTGATGTATGCTCACATTTTCCGCGATGGGACAAACCTCGTTAGCGTGCAATGGACATTTCCGCTTGGTACCGACGGTCCATTGATTGTTCCCGAGGCGATCACGCGATTTGACAAAGGGGTGGCAATCAACTTCCTGGCACAGCCGAAAGAATGAAATCACCATTGCATTCAACGGAGCGGCGAAGTCCGGGCATTTTGAAAAAGGAACACCCGTCGGCGCCCGGTGATCATTTGGGTTATGCGTCTATGGCTGCATTTGACATGATTGATTTATCGTTTACCTGTGACAACGTATCGGAAGTCCTGCAGTGGGTCTTGGCTTCCAAGTCCGCACCGCACAAAAACCAGGCCATCGCAGAAGGGTGCGGGAGATCCTGGAACAAATGCTGCGATATTGACGCACCTGATGAAATCGAATGCGTCATGCCAGTTTTGGCTGATGTCGAGACTCAATGGGATCTGCAAATTGCATGCGACGAACGAAATTTCGAATTGCCCCGACACCTTTTCGAGAATTGGCTCGCTCAGATCGACGCGTGACAAACGGATGAACCCAAGGCGGTTCTGGAGGGCTGCAAATCATGTAATCGACAACCAGATCGAGCCGGCCTGTCAGCCCGGTTCATGCGGACGTTCATCTGCATTCCTGGAAAATACGGAAATGCTTTTCGGCGCTGAATCGGCGTTTCAGGCACTACTTTGCAATCAAAGATAAAAGCAGGAACCATGGCAAAGCCAGCACCCCAAAAAAGACCGCTGAAGTTCAATTCTTTCGACGATATGGTTTCCGAAGCCCGTTCGTTAATGGAGAACGGTTACGCCAGCAATGGAAATTGGTCTCTGGGTCAAGCGTGCGGTCATTTGGCGGAATGGATGCGATATTCGCTGGACGGCTATCCCAGGCCTCCGCTTCCATTGCGGGCCATTTTCTGGGTGATGAAACACACGATCGCGCCACGCATGAAACGCAAAATATTGGCCGAAGGATTTCAAGGCGGTTTGCCAACGGCTCCTGAATCCGTTCCCAGGCCGGATTCGATTACGGACCAACAGGGTCTTGCGCAACTCCTGGCTTGCGTCGAACGTGTCACCGAATTCGATGGCAAGCTACTGCCTTCGCCCCTGTTTGGCCCCATGGATAAGGAAATGCACACCCGAGTTACTCTTTTACATGCTGAACATCACCTTGCCTATTTTGAGCCAAAATAGAAATCAGCTGACCGATAGTGTCGCATGACAATACACGACACAATGAACCGCAGTTGCGAAGTCGGGGCGTTTTCGAATGAAAGCTATTCGTCGCGACCGGGTGAACCTGGAGGCTATCCTGCCAGATGTTTTGAACAAGCCTGCAGAAATGGAACGAAAATATGGGCTACCAACGTAAGGACCAATGGGAACATACTAGATACACTCGCGACCGTATACTGGAATCGAAAGCTGGACTGATTACCACAGGGGGTTTGATGGTTATTTGCCTCGCTGGCTACTTTTTGTTTGGTCCCGTCTTTCCTGTTGTCATTGGAATGGTGGCGTTTTTTATATCAGGAATCGGTTTTGTCCTCTTCGGTTTTTTACACAAAGGCTCGGCCATCCATAAGTTTTTTGGTTCGGTTTGTTTGTCCATATTGACGCTTGCCATCATTGCAAGTGTCATAAAGGGAGTTTTTTTCCCGGGAAGGGCAGAATGGGAACGGGTGCCAGGGACGTGATCACAGGTGCCGACGCCGTGGTGTCGCGCTGATGGTGCCCCCAAGGATTCGTGGAAAACAAAGCGTTGGACCCAAGTGCCATCATGAACCCAAAAGCTGGTTGGCGGCCCGGAAGTTTGTGTGTTATCAATGACGTTATGGACTCGATAAGTTATTCCTGCGGAACTGCTGCCCGACTCGGGGACATCGTTGATGTCGACGGTGTGAAATCCATTGTTGAGGATGTTGTGGTTACAAAAGATCAACAATTGAGCTGGGGCCTCGACGAACCGGGAATCATGTTCAAAAATGCCCAAATGGGATTGGTTTTCCAATCTCTCGAAGGCCATTACTGGTCAGAAATCCGATTTGTTGCGAGGAAACAAGTCTCCTGACGACTGTTTTGGCGATTTCCTGGAGCAAGTGACGGCTCGGTCAAACTGATCGTTGGCGGACCGTACCGCAAATCAAACAACTTGTTCACCGAAGGGTTGAACCGTGGCTTCTTCACGTCGAAGTTTTCTCGGAACAATGGTTTCGGGGTTATCCGTATTGATTGGAACCTCGGCCGCAAACTCAATCTTCAAATTCAATTTTGGTATTAGCGAAGACGAGTTGGTTGGGGTTTGGAGATGGAATGGCGATCCAGACAAGGTTTCGTATTACGAGCTTGCCGAAGATCGATCTGTTGTTGGCTACATGGATGGAGTCCAGCTCTCCGATCGAGGTAACTGGGTATTCGAACAGGGGCGTCTGTACATTTCGGTGATTGATGCACCTGTCAGCTTTTGCTACCAGGTCGTTGACAGTCATTCCTTTCGGCAACTCTATTGGATGAGCGACGGAGCAAAAGAAACGACACGTGACGATCCGGGCTGGGTGAGAGTTGACAAGCTCCCGTTTCCAGCAACGCCAACCTGATCCGGATAAAATGTAATGCACGTGTAGCCGGACTTGCGTGCGGATTTTAATACTGCAGGATGACCGTCCCGGACCGCTGAACCTACCCGTCATGCCATGAAAATGAAAAATTGCATTGTCATTTTCCTCCTGTACCTGCAAGCCGTGGCGTGTGCGTCGGCATGCGATGATTACTGTTTCCTGGTAGTCGGAGATCCGCAGTACCTGGCGGAAAAGGCGGCATCCCCCTCCCGGCTCGACCCTTATTCCGAGGCAGCCAACCGGCGTGCCATCGCACTACTGAAGGGATTCCCAGGTCGGTCCATTCCAGAAGATCATGGTAGTGGGACTGTGAGCAAAAACATACTTGGTTTGATCAATACCGGTGATTTGATCGATAGCGCCGATAAACGCGGTGGAAATTACCCTGCGATGCAGCAGTTTGAATGGAAGCGTTTCAAGTCCGACTACGGTCTTACCGGCAAAGACGGAAAAATCCCCTTTCCCGTTTATGAAGTTCATGGGAATCATGACGGTCCGCAGGGTGACACGTTTATCATCAAAGAGATCATTGCTCGCAACGCGAGACGGCCTGGAATCCGAAACCGATCCGCCAACGGGTTGCACTATTCCTGGGATTGGGGCCCACTGCATTGCATCAACCTCGGGATGTTCGTTGGTGCGGGAGAGAAACGCCGGACGGATCACCATTACGCGCCACGCGCGAGCCTGGAATTTTTGCGTAAGGATTTGCGCGAACAGGTCGGCAAAAGCAGGCGACCGATCATTATTTCATTTCATTTGCATCCCAATTGCCCTGAATACGACTGGCCGGAAGAGGATTTGACAGCATTCTGGCAAGCAATCGCGTCTTACAATGTGATCGCGCTGTTCCACGGTCACACTCATGGGTCACCGCCGAGTCGAACGAGGTGGAACGGACGGGAATTTGCGACAAATCTGCCGGATGGGCTTGCTGTCTTTAACCCGGATGACATTGGATCTGCGAAAACAGATCGTAAAAACCCCGGGAAAGGTGTCGGGCTACGACACGGTTTCCTGTACGTTGAGCTGTTGGACAAAAAAGGTATCCAACGCGACCGTCTAATCGTCCGCAGTTATGCCACCCGGGACAATTGGGAGAGTCATGACTGGCACTCGACCTGGAATCTCTCCGTAGAGGTTCCGGATTGATGTGCCAATCGGCATGACCATGCGATGGACCGAAGCCGTGTGGATGGAACGAATCCTCGCGGGAGGATCGCGACGCACCATTTTACCCGGCGCAAACACCTGCGAGCTTGTATCGGTTCGGTCAACTTGTGCTTTACCAGGCGTCCCAAGATGCGATCCCCGTTTTTTATATTCCCGTTAACCTCCCTGTTTCGGTTCCTCCCTGTTCCTGGTGCCAGCCCATGAGACAAGCATCCCTCACCCTGGTTACGTTTGCCGCTGTTGCATTTTTGGTAAATCATGCCAGGGCCGACATCGCTCCCCGGAGCCTGAGTGAGCTGCGGGAATCTGAGGTCATCGTCGTAGGAACGATCAAACAAAGCAGAATCGAAACAGAAGGTTCGCAATTTGATCATGGCTTCGGAAACCATGATTGGGCGATTTACGTCACCCTGGCGATCGAGCATGTTGAGAAGGGCCTGGTAAAGGAGCCCGTTGTCGAGTTCAGGTGCTTTCGGATCAAGTCCCGTCGCAGTCATTTAGAGACCCAGACCCCCGGAGGACATTGGCCGATTCCCGGCACCGGGACGAGAGTTCGGGTTTATCTTGACCGACGGGAGTCCAATTGGTCGGTGGCGTTGCCGAACGGTATCACGGCTCCCGACGCAAACGATGATCAGAGCGTCTGGCGAAATGACAGCATCGGGGACGCCGCTGAAATAGCAGAACTTGGAGGCCTGCGTTATACCTACTTACTGCCGCTGGAAATCTGGGGAGTGATCTTGATGGTTCTTTTGCCGGTGACCCTTCTGGCAACGGTTGTGACCTGCAGGTTAAGACGACACAAAACGGGTGTGTCGGAGTCGGCGGAACAGGCGTAACCGCCGGTCCAGGCATAGCGTCTTGCGTTTTTTTGGGCCGTCGATGTAAAAAGTTCCGACCCGCTGCCTCAATTGCTTTGGGCCTGTGGCAAAAATATTGTCAAGATTGGACATTCAGCACCGAACCAGGGTGTGTGTCACTGCTCCAGGCATTCGCATCAATTCAATAACATCAAATTCAGAACGGTTTGCGAGATGACATACTGGGGAATACTGACCGTCGCCATTGGCTTGCTGATGTCGTTTTGGGGAACCACCAAAAGTGAATTCGTTGTCTACCGAATTCTCCGCGCGCGGCCGAAACTGTTTTGGGGCGAAAACGTTCACCGGTTTTTCCAGGTTTCGGGGATGGCAGTTGTCGTCATGGGCGTTCTTATGGCATTCGGAGTTTTTGATGACTGATTTTTTATGCCCGTTTTTTGCGCATTTGCAACCTGGCCACACCGGGTAAACAAACCGGGAAACCACACCGGGAAACCACACCGGGGACCGAATTCGTCAGGCCAATGTGGATTGCGGGGGAGCATCGTTTTGCGGCATTGCGTTCCGCACCAACACCCGCGAGCTGTTTTGCAGCTCCGTTAACTGAAACGCTCATCCTTTTCGGGAAGACCCAATGTCATTGTCGAACCAGTACCGAATCCGTGCCCCCGGCAAATCAGAATTCGGTCCGGTCCATTCAGAACGTTCCGGTCTGTTTGCATGCATTTCCATCGTGCTGACCCTGGTTGTTGCGATCGCGATGTTGGTTTCTCAACGCAATTTCGCCCGAATGTTCAGCGAGTTTGAGCTCAAGCTGCCGCTGGCGACACGGGTGGCATGTTCTCCCATGCTTCCGCTTGGTCTTCTGGGAATGGCAACTGTGGCCATATTCATGAGCATTCATGCGGGAGGTCACCGGTTTGCAAATCGCTGGAATGCAATGCTGATTTTCTCGTCGGTGATTGCATTGGCTGGTTACCTGTGGGGAATGTTGTCGCCATTGATGCAATTGACTCAGCATTTCTCCGGATAACAAAACGCTGTATCAGAGCCGGTTACCCGTTTTCCGGTGCCTTTGATACACTGTGTTTCGGCTTAATTGGTCGGCCCGGTTACCTTAGTTGCTATTCCGCAGAAAGCACCTGAATGCACCCAACTGAATTAAAGGTCGCTTTCGATCGTGGTGAGAACATCACGGATCTGCTGCGACGAGAGACGCAGTCCGAAGCGAACACCGAGGAAATTATTGAAACGGCATACGATCTCCAAGCCGGTTCCTACGTCGCAGCACTAGATGATCCTTCGTTTCGTGAATACAAGGAAAAGTATGGCAAGGCGATTGCCGACGTGTTGACATCGCTTGTCGACGACGGTGGAAGCATTCTTGAGCCGGGCGTTGGCGAAGGCACGACCCTGTCATTTGTCATGAAACACTGCGGTTCTTCTTTTGGTCGATTCCACGGCTTTGATATATCCTGGTCGAGAATCGCCAAATGCAGGGAATGGTTGTTGGCGGAGGCTGTTGACGACGTTTTTGTCTCCGTTGCGAGCATATTTAATGCGCCTTATGCAGATAACTCATTTGATATTGTCTACACCTCGCATACGGTTGAACCAAACGGAGGTCGTGAGGTCCCCATTCTTCAAGAGCTTTTTCGTGTCGCTTCTCAATACCTTGTCCTCCTGGAACCGGGGTACGAACTTGCGACCCCTGAAGCGCAGCAGCGGATGACTCGACTCGGATACGTCCGTGGACTCAAAGATCATGCGATCTCTATGGGAATGAAGGTCTTGGGACACGAGTTATTCGGGTTGTCGTCCAATCCGTTGAATCCAACGGCAATTACCATCATTGAGAAGGCTGCCGACAAAAGGCCCGCCCAACCAAGATTAACATGTCCACGGTATGGCGACCCGATCGTGGAGTACGACGGCTCTCTGTATTCACCAGGTAGCATGCGGGCCTATCCCAGGATCCACGGGATTCCCTGCCTGCGAATCGAAGATGGTATTTTGGCGAGTCAATACGAGGACTATTCGGTGGTGACTGATGATGGAGCAAGGGAACTATGAAGACGGTTCCGCTGGCAGCGAGTTTTCCAGGTCAGGTAAACTTGTTGGCCGCTTGATGATGGTGAACGTTTTCGGATGGCAAGCTCGGCTGGACTCCAACGGCAAAAAGGGTGAATTGTAAAAGTACATAACCGGAATTGCACGCTTCGGAAGATCGTTAAATCCAATGAAAACACCAATCACCTGTAAGCTGCCTCGTCATCGATGGATCGTAGTTGTCGCGCTGGGGGCGCTTTGCGGCGGAGAAATCGTTGCCCAGAAGAAAACGGGAGCAGCCCGCGATGCGAGGAAAAATGAACCAGACTCATTCGAGATCTGCTATAACCCGGCGGCCCCGGTCAGGCAGCTTGCCCAATACAGTTTGATCGTCGTCGATTACGCGTACCCGCGGGACGCCGTCGCGGTTTTGAGGAAGCAGCAGAAAACCGTTTTGGGATACCTGAGCCTTGGTAAAGTCCATCGGACGCGGCCGTTTGTTGATCAGATTCGAAGACTCGGGATCGGTCTGGTTCAGGACAGGGATTTTCCCGACAGCTTCCGGATTGATGTGGCCGATCCCAGGTGGCACCAGCTCGTTACCCGGACCATCATTCCAGGGATGAAAAAGGCGGGATTCAGCGGCCTGTTCCTGGATGACCTCGACGACATCGGCACTCGCAAGCAGGAAAAACAGGGCGTGGCCCTTATCAGGGCAATCCGGCGGCAGCATCCCGATTTGCGGCTGATGGCCAACCGGGGATTGGAATACCTGGCCGATTTCGCCAGGGATGTTGATTACTCACTGCTGGAAAGCTGCTTTGTGCTGGGGGGGAGGCTCCGACCCGTTTCCGACCCCGATTGGGCCATCCAGAAACTGGCGGCCGGAAAAGCGGCCAACCCAATGCTGGTCGGCGTTGCCGTCGATTACTACGCCAGGACCGGTGGACGTCTCACGGGTGAACAGAGTGCGTTAATTACCCGTGTTCGTGAGTTGCACGCGAAGCACGGGCTCCCATCGTGTATCACCACTGAGGATCTCCAGTTCCTGCCCCCGTTACGGAAGAACTGATGTGTCACACCGCACCTGCATCATCGCAACGGTCAGGCCTTATGACCTGCTGCCGGGCAAAGCGTGGGACCGGACGGCCGCAATGGGAATCGTGGCCCCCTGATGTGTATGGGCCCGTTCCACCTGCAAGTTATCGCTCTCGAGGAGATTGAATGATGACCGAAGCACCCGAATCAAGGACACCGATGTGGTTCTTTGGGGTTTCCTGGTTTTTCCTGGCCTGGAACCTGTTCGGCCTGGCCGTTTTTGTCATGGCAATGACCCAATTCAGTACGCGGGAAGCCCTGGAAGCCGCGGGCCTGAACGAGCAGCAGGTTGAGGTGACTCTCGCAACTCCGACCTGGGTGAACGTTGCCTTTGGTGCCGCCGTGATCTTTGGGGTCCTGGGGTGTGTTGCATTGCTTTTCAAAATGCCGCTGGCTGTTCCGCTGCTTTGCCTCTCGCTCGCTGGAGTTATCCTGCAAAATACCTACATGTACTTTTTGAGCGACACTGTCAAAATCATGGGGGTTGGGGCATCACCTTTTGTGATCATGGGTGCCCTGGTGTTGATCCCCTATGCTTTGTACTGCACGAAGCCCGGAAGGTTCGAGTAACAGAATCACCCGGCGGATGTGCGGGATCAGCAACGGACGAACCGGGCGCTGGTGCCGGGACTCCGCGAATCGGCAGGTCGATCAAACGCACCGGACCTGCTGAACCGGTTTTTGAAATTCCAAGCGGTGGTGGCAAACCGTCATCCGGGATTTTTGCGATGCTATGATGAGCACTTCCATACGATGATCACTTCGTAGCCAAGACCAACCCTCAAACAGGGAAACCAGGGAGGTTCAAGATTCCTCTAATCCTGCCGCCAATCGCCCGTCGTCATTTTGTAAAACATTCGCTGGCCTGTGGTGGCGCGGCGATGGTGAATTCTCGTGCGTTTGCCTCCCCAGGTGGTGAGTGTGCCGGGGTGGACCAGGACCGGGTAGCGTTGCTGGCGGATACGCACATCAGTGCCCACCCGGATCGTGTCTACCCGGGGACAAAGTGGCCGGGATCTCCCGTTCGGGACGGTGAGCATGAAAGCGTCAATATGGCAAATTGTCTTGCAGAGGCGGCGAGGAGCGTCATCGCTCTTCACCCGCGCCCCGCCCATTTGATTGTCAATGGTGACTGTGCGTTCAGCAGGGGGCAAGAGGCTGAATACAAGGAGTTTCTTAGGCTTGTTGAACCGATTCGTGGTGCGGGCATTACCGTACACGTGACGATTGGAAATCACGACAATCGGGAAAAACTCTGGAAACTGCTTCCGTTTCTTAACAAGGAGAAGATGGGAATTCAGGCAGGCCTGGTGGAACTGCCGCACGCGAACCTTGTCCTTTTGGATTCGGGAAGAAAGGGACTCCTGGGAAAGAGGCAGTTGGACTGGCTTGCCAGGCAACTGGACGAAAGGGCCGACAAGCCAGCCCTCGTATTGGGCCACTACAATCCCTATCCCAACCGCGGGCTGCGTCCCATCAAGGGTATGGGTGACGGGCCGCAGCTGTTGAAAATTCTCTCTGAAAGAAACCACGCCAGGGCGTATTTTTATGGCCATACCCATGAGTGGCAGTACGATCGACGGGACCATCTTCATCTCGTTAACCAGCCGGCCGTCAGCTATTATTTCGGAAAGGGCCATGCGCATGGCTGGGTCGATATGAAGCTGACTGAAAAATCCGCAAACCTGGAGTTGCATTGCATCAACCGTCAACACAAGCAGCACGGGGAACGGCGGCAAATCAGTTTGAAGGATGAAAAGGCATAGGGTGATCAACCCGACACCGTGACGCGTTCCCCCTGGAGGGCAGGGGGATCCAGGAACCCGTCTGAATACAGATTTCCCTGCACAGACTTCACGGAACAGATTTCACTGTACAAAAGGAACCTCGAATGAACCCCAACGGATTACTGCCCCTGGTGGTTGCCTGTTTCTGCGGAGCGCCGCTCTGGCTTGCCGCTCAAACGCCTGACGAGCCCGTGACGGTTCGCGTTGCTTCGTACAACGTCGAGTTCAGCAAAAGCGCGACCCCGGAACAGATTGGTGAGATGTTCAAGCCATACAAGCTGGATGTCATCGGTTTTGACGAAGCACCCGGGGGGGATTGGACGGCCCGCGTCGGGAAAGTGCTGGGGATGTCGTATCCTTTTGTGGGCAAGATTTCTTCGGCAAATCACAAGGACAAGTATAAAACGATTCTCAGCAGGACACCGCTGGAAGGAACGGAAGAACACAAGCTCACAGGCCGTGGCTGGAATCCCGCATCGGTCGTCAGGGCGGTAACCCGGATTGATGGGGTTTCCTTCGCGTTTTACTCGCTGCACATCTGCAAGTCCGGCGCCAAGGATGGCCACGCGTACAGTCTCGCGACCAGGGTGCTGCCGAGGGAGACAAACGGGCGGGTGATTGTCGTTGGGGATTACAACAACAAGCTTGGCGACGCAGCCATGGATACGATTGAGAAGGCGGGATTCAGGCCAACCTGGAATGACCTGGAGATCGATGTCTCTCGGGAATTCACATACAACGCCCAGGATCCCAAAAAGAACCTCGGTGTCATCGATCACATTTTGTACAACAACCGGTCCGGTGCGCGGGCAACAGGCGGAGGGATCATCGAGTTGAAAAAGCCCTTGTCTGACCACAAGCCCGTCTGGGCCGAGATTACCTTCCCCCGCAGAATCAAAGAGTTCAAGGTTCCTGAGTAGACCGGATTTGTCCTGGAATGGATGGCTCGGGCATTTTCAGGATCCGGTTTTTGATCCCATGATTTTGTCTGGTTCCGGCGGTCCTGTTGTTGCCGTGGTTCCCTGGAAAATCTTCCGAAAATGAGGCTTTTCGAAAAATGAAGCTTTATCGAGTCGTGGATCGCGCGTCCTGGCGGACAACGCAGCTGTCGGGTTTTGTGCCTCGCTGCAATTCCGATCAGCGCGAGAATCATGTTTATCTGAAAATGCGGGAATCGGTAGAGAGGGTCGCGGCTGCGTATTTCGAACCCTGCGAGGAACCCCTGGTTCTGGCACAACAGCCCAGCGATCAAAAACCATGGAAACAGGCGTGCGCGCAAATCAAGAACATCCCCCTGGCGTCGGTGATGCGTGTCTTTGGGTTGGATGCCAATTTTGTGGATGGTAAAAATGTTTTCGTCATGAAGTCAATTGATGGGAAAGCTGCTGGGTAAAATGCGATGTCCCAAAGTCGCGAAGCCGGGGGACACGGGGCGGAGATTTACCTGGCGCCGCCCAATGAACGCAGGTGACAGGTTGCAACCATCGAGGCGGAAGGAATGAATCGAATCACGTGTGCCCTGGTACTCGCCATTGCCTCTTTTGCACCCGGTGGGACAGCCGAAGCAGCGGATTTTGTAGTGGTCGGCTACCTCCCTGGTTACCGCGTTGAAAATGTAACGGCGGCAGGAATCGGTCCTGTCACCGATCTCGTTTTCTTTGGGCTGGAGCCCCCAGCGGATGGCCGTTTACCGGACTCACCGGTGCCCCCGGCTGTACTGAGGAAGCTCCATGAGATCAAACGCCAGGCAAAATGCAGGCTTCTTTTCTGCATTGGCGGCTGGAACCGTTCGAAAGGATTTCCGGCGCTTGCCGGAAAAGCTGCTGCTCGCCAACGGTTCATTCAAGCACTGCTGGAATACTGCCAGGACAACGACCTCGATGGTATTGATTACGACTGGGAACATCCCAAGGGGGAGGATCAAATACGTGACTACGGCCGGTTGCTGGCCGACACAAGAGACGCTTTCCGCGATCGACAGCTGTTGGTGACGGTCGCGCAGGCAGGTTGGCAGGACCTGGGGGAGGTTGCTTACAAGGCTGTCGATCGTGTTCATCTCATGTCCTATGACCATGACTTCCCACAGGCAACCATTTCGAAATCCAGGGTAGATGTGAAAAGGTTGATCGACTGGCGATGTCCACCTGCCAAGATTGCCCTGGGCCTTCCGTTCTACGGACGAAACAACCGGAACGAGGCTCGTACGTACGACCAGCTTGTCGGGCAAAAGGCGCCCGATCCGAAACTCGACCTGATTGACGGTTTCGCGTTCAACGGTCGGGCGACGATCCATAGCAAAGTGCGATTCGCCAGGACACATCAGCTGGCTGGCGTGATGGTCTGGGAGCTGGGGCAAGACGCTTCCCGGAAAGAGGTGTCCCTGATGAATGCGATACGCCAGGGGCTTCGATCTCCAGAGAGCAAATCCGTGAATGAGAGCAAAGCCGGTAAGGACTGAGGTAACAGCGCCATTATCAACCTTGTTGTCAACGGTAGAAAACGGGATAACAAAGCGTTGGACCCGAGTCGGTTTGCCGATAGGTTTCGTTCTGGCGGGGATGGGACCTTGAGCCATGGTATCCCGGCTCACCCAGATTCAAGCTTTTGCCGCGACTGGGACAAACGGTGCGTTCGGTCCTCGGAGCGAAAAAAGGTAAAATGGTTTTCCGAAAACTGAGAAAAGCTCTTGGCAAGGTCTTACCTGTAAAGGGGGTGGTTCCTGAAACGGCGGTTCCTGAAACGGTTGTTTCCGAGAATGAATCGAGAATTGCCCACTGGAGCGAGGAGGGGCAGAGAGTCTCGTTCGTCAGCTCGTTTCCTCGATCCGGAAACACGTGGACTCGACACATCCTGGCAGACTGCCTGATTCAGAACGCGGGACTTTCCACAACAACCGATTTGCCCACTCATCCAAACAGGATCATCCCGGATCGCTACGACAACCGGATATCGGAACGTGACCCTGCGGTATCCACTCCCGGGCTGATTGTGAAGACACACGATCGCTTTGATGTTGCATTGAATCTCCTGGACCAACGTGCTCATCAGCAGATGCGACACCTTTACATCTACCGGCGACCCGAGGACTGCCTGGTCTCGTATTACCATTTTCATCTGCGGTACAAACTGCTTCAGGAAAAGGCAGCCAAGGGTGTCGATGCTTTTGTGCTGGAACAGATTGATGACTGGATCCAGCATGTTGAGAGCTACGTTGAAGGTGTGGACAGGTATAACGGTTGCGTTTTTTTTCTCTCCTACGAACAATTGCTGGCCGATCCAATGGCGTGTCTTCGTCCCGCGCTTTCGTTTCTCGAGGTGGACGTATCGTCCGCCGCGCTGAAAACGGCCATTGAACACATGGCTTTTGAAAACCTGCGTGCCAGGGAGGAGAAGAATCCGATCAACGCCAAAGAGTTCTTTTTTCGCAAGGGAACAACCGGCAGTGGGAGCCAGGAGCTGCAAGCATCAACCCTGGAGGCCATTTCCTCCAAGGCTGGCGAGGTGCTCTGCAAAGCGGCTGCGTTGTCGACCGCGGACTGCGATGCATGTGGAGACGCCGAAAGAGTGGTTTGACAATGGTTGGTTTTGTCATGGCGGCCCGGTGATTGCCGTCCTGGTGTCTCCCGGAAAAGGAATCGATCCTGATGAATGAATTAAAAGCCGGCATGCTGTGGATCGGGAACGCAATGGATGCCCGAAATCCACGGAAACTGTTGGATGCAGGGATCGGCGCGGTCGTCGACCTTGCGTACGAAGAATCGCCGGCCCAGTTGCCACGGCAAATGACCTACTGCAGGTTTCCGCTGAATGATGGTGGTGGAAATGATCCGAGACTTGTGATCCAGGCTTTGCAAACAACGTTGAGGTTGCTGCAAAACAAAATCCCGACCTTGATTGCCTGTTCGGCTGGCATGTCCCGTTCACCCACGATTGCCGCATTCGCAATGGCCCGGTTTGCCAGTGAAGATCCGGAGAAGTGTCTGCTGGAAATTGGCAAAACCCCTTTCACTTGAATTGAAATCCCAGCTCTGGGGTGAGGTCCTCGAAGCATACCGAGCTGCCCAAGTCGAAATGGACACATAACACCTGGCTGCGCGGTAGCCGATTGTGATGACCGGACAGTCGCGTGATGGACTTTGCAAACCGTATTCCATTCATCCGGGTGCGAACTGTTGGGCAGGCCGTTCCCGGTGGTTGTTTTGCCGGTTTTTATTCGAGGTAGATGAGCCAAGGGCGTTTGCAAACGCTTATCGATTTTGCCTGTTTTGCACTTCCCGTTCGCGGGTGAATGCAGTTCGAGCCGGCCATTGGCAAGCAGGGCAGGGTAACCGGCACACAATTCTCAGGTAAAGTAGCGACTCTTCCTGGGGAGGAAGAGTGTCGGCCGCATCCGTCGAATCTTTGGAGCAGCTCCTTCGGAGACGAGTCGGATTGGTGGCAGGTAAACTGAACGTCCCCGTGAACGTACCCGTGAACTTACCCGTGAACTTACCCAGAGGCTTACCGGAAGAATCGCCCACTTTGGATCATGCTGGCGATAGCAGGATGACAGAACTTTGGACAAAACGGGGTTTGCCGGTATGATTTGAAACTGCGGGGTGGATGCCCGTTGCCATTTCATCTCCGCCCGCTCCGATCCAGCCTTGTCGGGCGGTTCCTGAATCCTGAAACCTTGATGGCCCGGGTGATATGCGCCGAATCCTCATCATCGTTACCGCCATTTCGTTTGTATTGCCCGGGAGGTGTTCCGCATGCCTCTGGGATTATGACACGCTTGCGATGGAAAGGCAGAGATTTCCCGGGGCCCAGGAACTGATCGTGGGGCACTTTGTTCGCCACTCAACGGCGTACTACGAGTGGCGAATCTCTGACAGGACCTCCAAAGCGATCGAAGAACGTTCCCAGCTTGACTTTGACGACCTTGCCGTGGCTTACGATAAACTTGGTCAGCACGACAAGGCGATTTCCACGATTCGGGCCAAGATGGATCGCTGGCCGGATGAGCGACGGTACGAATCCGAAGCGAATTTGGGAACCTTTTACATTCACTCGGGCCGCTTTCCGGAAGGTTTGCAACACATCAAAAGGGCGATTGAGATCAATCCGGATGCCCATTTCGGACGTGAGATTTACCAGAAACTCCTGGTTGAATACGTGATCGAATCACGTCGTCCGGATCGGAAGCTTCCACTCAGCGACGACGATGTATCCTATGGAAATACCGGCTTCGCAGCCTTTGTGCTCGCTGCTCAAAAGACCTCTGCTGAATCGCAAATCGCCGAAATCCAGGCGGCGGCCAAGGGAATCATGGGAATGATGCGTTTTGGCCATCACGATTCGCCCATTCTCCTGGAAGCGCTGGGCGATCTGCTTCTTTCGGTGAGGCCCGATGCCGATTCCAAGATGCTGGCCGCGCGGGCTTACCTGAAAGCGTCCTACGAGGTTGAAGATCCAGCAGCGGTAGCCGCTTATCGAAAAAAGGCCGAGCGAGCACTCAAATTGCAATTCGAAAGGGAGCTGTCCGTGATTGAGTCCGATCTTAAAAGCGAGATCGAGCGGGCGGACCGGTTCTTTCGTGAGATCTCCGCCGACGAGCGAGCGTGGATTGACTCCGGGAAAAACCTCGACAAAGAGTTTGGTGAAAAATACTACAAAGCTCCACCGCTTTACCCGGTTGCCAAAACGGGATTCCTGATCAAGATGGGGCTCGCGATCCTGTTCGTCTCTTGCGGTGCGACCATTGCAATCGTCACTCGTCAAGTGCGACGCCACCGTGACGCCACGGCGAAATAGAAACTGCTTTGCGTCGTGATATGGGATTGCGGCCCGCAATCGGGTGTTTTGGGCTTTTGCCGTAATTTTCAGGATTCTACGTTTCCTGGTCAGTCGTTGATCCCACTGGGCCACGCGAGGGTGACCGGGACGTTCTACCGCAGACAATTTCCGAAAACCGGGCTCCAGAATAGCTGATTCGCATGATTTCTTTATTTCAAATCCTCCGGGAATCGCCCGGGTCCCTTGCTCCTTCATCCCGGTTTACCGTATTCAATGGCGTCCTTTATTTGTGTGCCGGTGCTGTGTTTCTTGTGTGGCCTGCCGTGGTGCAAACATTCCTCCTGGGGCCTCCATTTGAAGGCCGCGAAGAGTCCCTGACTCGGGTACTCGGAATGGCCGTCGCCATCATTGGCTGGTTCTATATCTTTGGGGGACGCTCCGGCGGCAGGCAGGTGGTTGCTGCTTCGGTTCTGGATCGTGTCGTATTGGTACCGCTCGTTCTGGGTCCGTTGGCCCTGTCGGGTGTGTTTCCTGCGGTCCTTGGGGCGTTTGCCGTGCTCGACCCGGTACTGGGCTTGATCGCCTGGTATCTGCTGGCCCGGGAGGGCCGGGAAGCAAGTGCCAACGAAAGTCAAGCGACTGCAGAACCCTAGCAGAGATCCGGGTGCTGTTCCATTTCGGCCAGGAAGTCAACCGCTGGTGAAGCAACGTTCTGGATCACGATCGGTCGGAACACGATGGGTTGATTTGAAGCACTTAAGATGAAAAGGTAGATCATCCTTCGGATCATTGTGCTTCCCACTCTCTCATGGGGTCATCCGATACAGGGGTTAACACGATCAAAGGGGGCAACCAAAAAAGGGAGATCAACGCATGAGTTTTAAAAGGTGCCCCTATTGCCACGAACAGGTTGAGTCCTTCCTGTTTGATGCTCATTGTGCCCAGCATGAACAGCTTCGCTTCGATGGGCAGCAGGAAGCCTACGTGACCCTGCCTCCCGAAGACCGTTCCCCGGGGAGGCTGGACAACGAACCGCAGGTTTACCGTCATGATCCCTGCAACGCGGCAACTCAAATGCCGGAGGAAATCGTACGGAGCTATCTGGTTAACCCTTACCTTTACCTGGCTGACAGCACGTTCTGCACCGGGTGCGGCGTTCAAGTTCCACTCCGTGAGTGCCGATGGGTGGAAACCGGTGAAGATCTCCAAAGTCATATTGACCGCCACCGGGCCCAGAAGCCGAAATTGCGACCGGGGTGGTTCACCCGATTACTGGTCCTGCTGCTTCACGCCTGATTCGGTCGATTTGGCCCGTTGTCAAATTCCAGGGGTGTCCAACCGGGTTGCATCCGGTAGAGAGGTACTCCCCTGCTGTTTGCTGATCCGGGCGATCTGATTTACGATGCTGTAGCCATGTCCGCCAATTCAATCGTCGAACCGATGGACGCCTCACCCGCAAACCCTGATCCAGCAATGCAATGCGATTTCGACACGAAGGGCGCAGTATTCAGGTGGCAATCGCTCCGCGAGGCCCGTTGATTGCAGAAGCTGTCCTGCCCGCATGATGTACCGTTACCTTCCAGTACTCGCCCTGTTTGCCCTCGTGAAAATGGCAACCGCTCAACAGGCGGAAAGTTTGATCCGGGGCAGCGGTCCTGACTCGGAAGCGCCCCATGGCAATGGAAACGTCTATGCCGTGGAGATTGTCCGGCACCACAGCGCGTTCCTGATGTATTACGGTGGACAGGGAAAGGACGGCCACGACCGGATTCATCTTGCGACTTCCGTGGACGGCGAAACATGGAACCCCCGGGGTGTCGTGTTCGCACCCAGGGATGTGAACCACGTCAATGACCCTTCGGTGGTCATCGTCAATGGCAGGTTCTACATGTATTACACACGGGCCAGCGTTGGTGTGACGGACTGCATCGGTCTCGCGACGTCGGGCGATGGTCGAAAGTGGATGGATCGGGGCCCCGTCCTCTCACCCCGTCAAAACCCGGGTTGGGATTCGCTTCTTGTGGGGCGTCCGAGCGTCCTGCACGACGGAAGTGTGTTCCGCTTGTGGTACGACGGTCGAGCCGATCTCCCTTTCAACGCCCCGGACCCGACTGCTCCCAAGTCCCGCAACTCCAAGCGGTACGTCGGTTATGCCGAGTCCAGCGACGGCATTTCGTGGAAACGTCGAGACAGTCATGTGTTGGGCAATGATGCCGGTGGGGTTCACGTTTCGCGTGCCAATGGAGAGTACGTGATGCTGATTGAGTCACGGGAGGGCACAAAATGGGCATCGAGCGAGGACGGCATCCGGTGGAAAGAACGCGGCCTGCTCGTGGTCAAGGACCAGCGGACCTCTCCTCACGGTCATGTCACGCCCTTTTTGTACGCGGTGAACAACAGGCAGTTCCTCTACTTCGGTGCTGCCAAGTCTCGACACTGGAATCAGAATTCAATCATGCGAGTGCCGGTTTCGCAGTCGGAAAACGCAAGCAAAAGATAATCCTCTGTCGGAAGCCGGGTGGTCTGCGGCGCGAGTTCTGAAGGAAAAGCCATTTGCCGCAGTAAAGCGGAAATCGGCTATTTGTCCCCGGATTTTGTTTCTTGAACAAGGTTCCATAAAAATGAACAATCCAAATAGTTCGTGGCTGCTGGACAGTCAGACCAGGGCTTCCAACCCGGGAAGAGTCCATGTCAACAGGATTACCTGGCTTGTCAATTATCCCCTCTGGCCGGTGACCTGGTCGGTGCTGCTGGGCCTGGCGGTTGTTTTCGCACTCCTGTTGCATTGGTCCATCTGGTTCGCAGCCGCCTTGTTGCTCCTGGTCAACTGGTTGTATTGGCAGCAGGTGTCAGCTCATTTTTCAGAGGGATGCGCCAACCCGGGAATGGTTGTCCAAACCAAACCGGTATTGATTGCTGTTGCCACCGACCTGACAAAAGGAGTCGGAGCGTTCCCGGTCGTCAAGATTTTCGAAAAAAACATGAAAACCGTGAATGGCCTGCCCCCGCAGCCGGGGACCCGACTGGCCACCATCGCCTTGTACTCCGCATCCGCCAACGACGAGGACCCGCACTGGGAGGACTTTGATCCGCGGCCGGTCAACTGCGGTAATTCCAGTCCGGCGGCTGTTCAGCAGGTCATGGCTACCTTTACCGAAAGTGACTGGCAAAAGCTCCATTACGCGATCAACACTTTGCCCAGGCCCTTTGTGCCGGGTTTGTACCATGTAAAATCACGGTTCTGAATGAGTTGCTGGCTGTCCGGTAACCAGGCGGGCGTTTTTACCCTTCTAATTTGACTTGGCATCGGGGCATTTACCGTGAATCGGGACAGGATTGTCGAATAGGAATGGCTGAGCACCGTTACACCATCCGTGAACGTAGGCGTCAACTCAAGACATTGGCGAAATCCCTTCGTGCATTGATCCCCACGGTGGCGGCGAATCCGGAATTCTCCGACCGCACCCCTCTGTACCAGGTGGCTTTGGATGAAACCGAGCGTCTGCTTCAGCAGGGATTTGTGCAGGAAGACCTTTCCAATTTGGCAAAATCGATTCCCGACCTTTTTTTTCGGCACAAAGAGTGGATGCCACCCGTTGAAGAAACAGACGACGGTAAAAGCGTTCAGCCGGAGTGGTTTGTGAAGCTTGAAAGCAGGCTGGTACCGGTGCTGCGGAACGCAATGATCCTGAGGGAATTGGGATATTATTAACGGGGGACTGGCTGTGATGGTTCCCGGCTCTGAAATGCAGTTATCGGCAAACCCGGGAGATGAGCCCAGCGATGATATGGGCTCAA
>JAYZFP010000220.1:0-11184 GCA_036336715.1 Planctomycetota bacterium | reverse complement strand
CCCTTGCCATTCCGAAGTTCACCGTTGCGTTCCTGCCGGTAGCTTCCATGATCCGACATGTACACGATGATCGTATTCTCAAGCTCGCCCATCGAATCCAGTTTTTTCACCAGGCGACCGATGGCACGGTCCGTGTTGTCTATGGTTGCGGAATAAATTGCAGCAGGGTCCGTCAACCCGCCATATTGCGAAACGATTTCATCTGGAGCAGCCAAAGGGGCATGGGGCTCGTGAAACCAGATGTTCAGGAAAAAGGGATTTTCCATGGTTCTTTTTTCATCGAGCCAGGTGATGGCCTCATCGACGACGATTTGACACGAATATCCCCTGATTTCCCCGACCCGCTTCCGGTTTCGCCAAAAATTTCCCGGGTTGAGGTGGGAGGGGGCTGCATTCAAATCGGTCGCAAACCAATGGTCAAATCCGTGCTCGTCAATCCACGGTTTTTTTCGTCCACGAAACGGGGTGCCCAAATGCCATTTACCCACGTGAGCCGTTTGGTATCCCTTTGATTTCAGGTGTTCCGCAATCGTGACTTCGCTTTTGAGAAGATGCATGTCGTGCAGGTGATCCTGGATCACCGTGTAAACCCCAGTTCTGAGGTGATGCCTACCGGTCAGCAGGGCAGCCCGCGCAGTCGAGCAGACAGGCGCGCCGGAATAGAAATTCGTAAAGCGGATTCCCTGTGCCGCCAGTTTGTCCAATGAAGGTGTTTTGACGGGACCGCCGTAGCAACCGATATCTTTCCAACCAAGATCATCCGCAAGCAAGACCACAACGTTGGGGCGGCGTTCCCCGGAGAAAGCAACCCGCCCTGTTGATGCGGCACACAGGCCCACCAGAACGGGTCCATAAAACAGTGCCACAGACCCAACATGCAGGACAGGCTGCCGACCGCCGATCCGCCAAAATGAAAACAGGGCTGTGAAAACGATTTGGAAAAACATGTCAAACCTTGGAAAATCTGCCTGGGAATTACCGAGCCACCTGTTCCAGCCATCCCACCGCCCCGTGAACCCAGGACCGCATCGCTGATGGTCTTAAAACAGTTGGGACTACCTGACCCATGGCGACTTTTTTGTTGAAAGCCACGTCCTTGAAAGCCACACCCTGCGAATCGGGGGGAAGAATCTCAATTTCGGTGATTTCCAGCCCCGCCGACCGTTGGCCATGCGTAAACGCCCAGGCACCATCGAGAATCAAACCTTCAGGCCTGCTTGCCAATTCCGATTTTCTGTCAGCAACCGCAGGGTCAAGCGTAAACTGGGGCAGCCGATAGATTTCCTCGAACCTCCCCTCGGAGTCCATTGTCGCCAAAGGCTGATCCTTCTGCAAATCGCCTCGAAACATCCCGGCAAACTCTCCACCCGGATAGTTGACACGAATCCCACAATGGACCTGTGCGGCGTGACGCAGCCTTCCCCGTACCACCAGACGCGAGCCGGGCTTGAGAACGACCGGTGAACCCTGGGAACGATCCACCGAGACCCCGGCAAGATAAAGGGTTACGTGCGGAGCGGCAGGAGGAATCAGGGGAACGGCTTTCAGGGTTGCCGGCATCTGATCCGAAGGAGGCTGCCACTTACCATAATTTCCAGAGTCCCTGTTGAGCTCACTTTTCCACCGGTGCACCGCACCGGAAGTCATTGCCGGCACCAGGGCGTCTTCCGATTCGGTGGTCACCTGGTGCATCGCCTCCACTTCGACCTCACTCCCATCGCTTAACCTGCGGAATTTGACCTTTCCCTTGCTCACCGAAAGAACCGTACTGGCCAGATTGGATTCCACGTCAAACCGGGTCCTCAACACTTCCAGCCGCGCGGAACGGGTATGAACCAGCATCGGCTTGCCGATGGGCTGAGCCTCGACGTTCGCAGAGAGGCGTCCCTCACGCAAGCGAAGTTGCTTTTGCCCCTGGTCCGCAAAGGTCAGCAGGGACGCACCCGAAAGGGTCACTGTGGAGCCATCCCGGAACCTCAGTTCAAACCAGGAATCGGGAGCCAGGCCTTCAATGGTTCCACCAGCCAACTGGGTACCGACAGTGATCTCATTCACAATGCGTCCGCGATCACCGGTCCAGATCAACGCGCCACTCGCTCCGCTGATCGTAGCGACCGCATCCCCAGAAAACCGCTCCTGCCCGTACCGCCCCTGTTTTTCTTCGGCGAGTTCCTTCTCCGGTTTTCCTTCTGTTTTCCTGCTTTCGCGGGTCACCCGGGAAAGCAGGACAGCCTGGTAAAGCAGGCTGACCGAAAAGGCAAGAATCACCACTGTCACGACCATCGAAACCCAGCCAAAAATACCTTTCTCGACTCTCGGGGCTTTCAGGCCGGGAACCGATTCCACTGGCAAGGTGGAAACGGGAACCTCCCCCGAGTGGATTCTCGAATGCTCCGCGATGACGACAGCCTGCTCGGAAATACTTCGCAGAATCTCTCTCGATTCCGGGTCTTCCGACAAGAGCTGGTTAACCTGCGTGATTTCACTGTCGGTTAACGTACCGTCAAGCAATTTCAACAGGAATTCGGTCTTGGATTCGCGATCTTTCACTATCCATGGACTCCTTTTTCAGGAATGGAATCTTTGGTCCTGAGTTCAATGCAGTTTTTCAGTGACTGGTGGGCACGCGAAAGTCGCTTGTAAACGGCATCCAGACCGGCACCGGTCTTCTTTGCGATTTCAATACAGGAAAGGCCTTCGTAATACCTGAGTTTGAGCAGCGATGCTATTTTTCCGGAGATCTTTTTCAGGCATTCCCGCAGCGCTTCTCCACGGGGTGTCTCGCCAATGCTGGCAATCCATTCCTGTTCCATCAGACTGACGACCGTCGCACTGGGCACAAGGTGCTCACGTTTGTTTTGTCGGGCCCAGTCGATGGCCTCCCGCCTCGCGGTAATGAAGGCCCAGGAAAGCAACTCCGCCTCGACGTGAAACTCACCCTTTTCGGTCATTGCCTTGATGGTCACATTTTGAAAAATATCCTCGGCCACCTGGTGATCCCGGACGACAAGCCACACAGCGGCCGCAAGACGATCGCGGGATTTCAGTAATAACCGGAGGATTTCCTTTTCTGAAAATTTCATCACAACAGAAACGGGTAACTGCAGCCAATCCTGACATTTAATTTACAGACAAATCAGGGAATCTTCCTCCGGGTCGCCCTTTCAGCCGCGCAATCCACGAAATACCGTCCCTCTCCGCTTGAATACCTTTTGATACGAACCGTCCTATTCAGAAACCACCTCCTGGCTGTTCCAATCCCCGGAACAGTCATCCTTCCGGCGAGGAACATTCGTTGACCCTGAATTTTCAAGCGGAGTACCGAAGCCCTTTCCTCCTTGTTGGCTTGCAATTTCACCTGCAGTATTTCCCCACGCACGACGGCAAGTTAGAATCCGCTCATTCTTACCACCGGGTAAACCAGGCAAACGTCCCCGTCCATGCACCCATTTCCGCACCCCGTTTCCATGACCCTGCTGATCGCCTGTTGCCTGGTTGGATGCGGACGATCCCCAGTCGAAATCCCGGCAATCCAACCAATGACACCGATTCAAATTGGAAGACATCAACTGACCAGTGACGTTCCCGGTGTAAGGCAGGTGCGGTACACCCTCGAAGTCCCGGAAACCTATGACGGAAGCCAACCGGTTCCCTTGGTACTTTTTCTCCATTACGGCTACCAGGGGGCCCGCCCCGAGCCCTTCAGCGGTTGCGGGATGATCGACACGTTTGCCATCGGACTCAACAATGTCCGTGGCATCGGAATTGCGCCCGATGTCACGGGAGGAGACTGGCTGACCAGCGACAATGAAATAGCGGCGATTTACCTAGTCCGGTCAGCGATCGAAACCTACAACATAGACCGCAGTCGCGTGATCGTCTGCGGATTCAGCATGGGTGGAAAAGGAAGCTGGTTTTTCGCCTCCCGCCACAGTGAACTGTTTACCGGGACACTTCCCATCGCAGCACCTGTGGCGGGCAGTACCCACCTCCGGATCCCGGCTTACGTCGTTCATTCCGAATCGGATCAGGTGGTTTCCCATTCCGCGGCACAAACCCATGTCCAGAAAGTCCGTGCCGCCGGCGGAAGGGTCCATTTCGAATCCCTCAGCGGGGTGTCCCACCACCAAATGCATCCCTACATTGCCGGGTTCAATGCGGGACTCCGCTGGCTCACCGAACCCCAACCTGACCCCCAGGATCCCACCCCATGAAAGTGTTCCACTTGCTGCTGCTGACCCTCGCTCTCGTCCCCGGTTCGGCCGCCGCCGATTGGCCCCAGTTTCGTGGTCCCAACAGCAGTGGTCTCTACACGGGGAAACCCGTCCCCACCGAGTTTGGCCCGGGGAAAAACGAATTGTGGCACCTCGACTTGCTCCCCGGACATTCTTCTCCCTGCATCGCGGGAAAAAAAATGTTTCTCACCGGTTTTGACAAGGAAAACAAAAAGCTGGAAGTCCTCTGCATCGACCTGGAAAAAGGCGAGATTCTTTGGCGTAGGGGAGTCCAGGTGAGACAGCTGGAAAGGGGACACCCTTCCTTCAATCCCGCCAGCAGCAGCCCGGCCACCGACGGGGAACGGGTCGTCGCCTATTTTGGTTCCTACGGCCTCCTCTGCTTTAGCAATTCCGGTGAAAAACTGTGGGAAATCCGCATGCCCATGACCCGTTCCTACGCCGGCAACGCGACCTCTCCCATCATTACCGGTGACCGGGTGATTCTTTACCGGGGAAATCACGTCGATCATTTCGTGATGGCAGTCGACAAAAAGAACGGTCGTGAAATCTGGAAGGTTCCCCAGCAGGAGCCGTTTGCCTCCGAACTCGCCTGCACCTCCTGTCCGATCGTGAGGGACAACCAGCTGATCCTGCATAGCGCACGCTCCGTTCAGGCACTCGAACTCAAAACGGGAAAATTGATCTGGGGCGTCAAGTGTGCCACCACGGCCACCAGCACCCCTGTCCTCTGGAACCGGCAGGTCCTGGTGGCAGCCTGGAACAAGATGGGAGAGCCGGCACTTCGGCCACGCTTTCCTACCTACCAGGAATTGATTTCCAAACATGACCAGGACGGGGACCAGCTCATCAGCCGCAAAGAATACCCACGGCTCTGGATCTTTCATCGCCCCGACGGTGCCGAAGCACCGCAAAACGGGGCCACCCTCCGGTTTGAATCAGCGGACCAGAATCGAAACGGAACGCTCGAGCCTGGCGAATGGGAGGTCCAGCTGAAAAGGATGGCAGCTTTTCGAGCCGGCTATCAGACCCACGGCATGCTTTCCATCCCCACGACCAACCAGGGCTGGATTTCGAGGGATTCGGTGACCACGCTTGCCGAACAGGGTGTCCCGGAAGTCCCCTCTCCACTTGCCCAGGATGACTTGCTCTATTTCGTCAAGAACGGAGGCACCTTGACCTGTTTCGACCTGCAAAGGGGTCAACAGGTATACCGGATTCGGACCGGGGGACGGGGAACGCATTACGCCTCGCCCATCATTTGCAACCAGCACCTTTACACGTTTTCGGGCGAGGGAAAGGTATCGGTCATCCGCACAGGTCGTGAGGGCAAAGTCGTCGCAAGGAACCAGCTGGACGACCGGGTCTATGCCAGCCCCGCCGTTCACGAGGGCGTACTCTACGTACGGACGCACAGCCGGCTGTATGCCTTTGGCAATCGTTGATCAGACGGGAACGATCTGAACCGGTAACCGGTTGCACCGCTGCACGGGGGGGAACGCATGTGTGGCCGCCGGGAGTCTTCCACATTGCTTCACGTACCGGTGCACCCTCAGCCGATGCGCTCACCGATCGACGGTGCCAGCTGCTTCCGACTTTCGCCAGGCTTCCAGGTAGCGGGTAAACCCGCGTCGCACCGATTCGCCTCCGGCCCGCCAGGTTTCTGCCTGGTCGCCCGCAAGCAGGTTTCCATGATCCCGCTGCCAGAGACTGGCTGCCTGGACCGCCACGGCAGGATCCCGCGAAGCGAGCTGGGCCACCAGCGTCTCAAGGGTCTGGCCCGTTTTTTTTGCCACCAGCTGCCTGGCAATCTCATGGGCCGACTGAAAGCGTCCATCCTTGTTCCCATCCAGGTAAACAGCGCCCGTGAGACCAAACACCCGGGGTTCCCATTGGGGGCTGGTGGGCTGATAGGGCTGAGCCAGCGGCCACCCGGGGTGCCGGATTCCCGGACCGCACACCAATAGAGTCAAAAAGCAGTCGTCAGGTCCTCCCTTCAATTTCCAGACCCTTCGTGTGGAATGCCCGGAAGAGGGGGCCATTTCCATCGGCACTTCCGCCTCGCGGACTTTCCAACCATTGCGGTAGAGTTCCAACCGGTTACCCGGTATCCAACCCGGTCCTGACATCTCACATTCCACCTCGTACAGGTCACTGCCGGGCACCAGGTCACCGGGACCGTACTTTCCATTGACCCGGATTTTCGCCAACAGACCGCAAGAGACCAGCAATTGGCCGCGGCTCAGGTTCTCAATTGCCCGAGACGTATCAATCTGACCCGGGTTCCGGTCATCACAACGGATGTAGGTTCTTCCCTGGCCGACGATAAAAGCATTGACATCATGAGAATCGCTGGACCCCATCGGCAATACCCGGTGCCCGCGATTGGTAATTGCCATCCAGTCCCGGAAAAGTTCCAGCGGATCGGTCTGTTGCGCGGCCGAGTTGATCACCTCCATGGCATTAAAGAGAAACGGACGACCGTTGAGGCTTTCTCCGGACGCTTCGTTGAAATTCGCCGCCGCAAAGGGCCGGTAGCCCGCGTGAACATCGCGGGCATGGTTCAACATCGCGATCCGCACACCCGGGCGACCATAAATGTCGGCCAGCAGTTTGTCCCAATCGTTTTGGCGATGATCGGGGAGACCGGAATCCGCCAAAAAGGGAAAAGCGTTAAAGTGACCGAACCGCGTCGTCACTTCATTACCGATCAGCGGAGTGAACCACGCGGATGTTTTCATCGCCCGGGAGACTGGGCGGTAGTCAATCTGTTTGTTGTGGTCGGTGGCAACCGGTAATTCCAGGTTCTCTCCGGCAAGGGTGACCATCCGCTCTTCGATGGTGCAGTCACCGTGGCCGGAGTGGGTCACCGTATGAACGTGCGGATCGCAACTGACCCAGCCCCGGGTATCGACAACCCGGTTGATTCGGAAATCAAGCGATTTCTTTTCCCCTGCTCCCACTCGAACCCGTTTTTGTCCCCGGCTGTATTCAAACCCTCGATGCACAAACAAATCATAGGTACCCGCCGGCAGGAGAATTCGGGCCATTCCATCCGATGTGTAGACCACACCTTCGCGGACCGCCAGCGTCTCCGAAGACCGGATCCCCAGTGGCACCAGCGAACCGCTGGAATCGACCAGCGTGATTCTTGCCGGAACCAACTCGCTGTTTTCCCGCACGCGAACCTCGATCTCAGCTCCCGCAAGGTATTCATCCGGTCGCCGGTCCACCAGGACGATCGGCCCCACCAGGATGTCGTCCGGGATCTTTTTTTCCCCGGTTTCAATAGTCAGCCGGTTTTCTCCGTCCAGCAAACTGTCCGCCGGGATCTCAAGCACGCGTGTCAGGTCATTCTGATCCCTCTTGAGGTTCCCCAGGTTTTTTCCATTCAAGCGGACCTGCCAAACCTGCCGCACGTCGTTCTGCCGAACCACCAGCGACATCGACGAATCGTTTTTTTTTGCCTGGAAAGTAAGCCCTTTGTTGGGCCCGGGGTCCGCTTGCGGAAAACGGGACCATTCCTGCCGGGCCGCCGATCGAAGATGAACCGGTTCCTGGATCAACACGATCCGACCCTTTTGCGATTGAGCCGGAAGCTCCCCGGCCAGCAGTGCCAGGGGCAATCCCAGGATAACCGGGAGCAGCCGTTTGAAAGCATGCAAAGAATTTACAGCGGGTGCGTTTGGGCAGTTCATCGTGTTACCCAGCCAATTGTGCAGGTCTCCGGAAAAAGCATGTCCGCACTCATTCTAGCCAGCGTTTCGGCGGAAAAGCCATCCAGCTCAGGAAGACTGGCTGACAACGAGGTAGATGCCGAGCACGGCAATCCCGGTTCCCAGGATTCCCTGCAACGAAACCCGATGCCCCTGCACCAGCCAAACCAGCGGTATGGCAAAAATGGGGCAGGTGGAAACCAGGGTCGTCACGACGGCCGTGTCGGTATACTGCTGGGCCATCTGAAAAAACCAGATTCCAATCCAGGTACCCATCAACACACCCGGGATGAAGAATTTCATCGAGTACCACTCGGTCAGGGGCTTCAGAATCGACGCACGGACCGTTTGCGGAGCTTCTGTACTGAGGCTGTCCGGCCCGGTGGCGACTTTCTCCTCATCCTCCGATGCTTCGGTACCTGGTTCCCCTTGCGGCTTGACAACCGGTTTCTCGGACAAGGCGTAGCGCTCCGGGTACATGACCACCATCCAGGTCATGGCAACCGCTGCCGTGAAGATCCTGATAAAGGAAGACTCCAGGGCTTCACAGCCATGGGCCATGCCAAGCTTGGCAAAAGCAACCCCGGAAGCCTGGCAGAGCGCTGCTCCGACCCCGAGGGACACACCGATCATGAATTTACCTGGATAGACATTCGGATTCTCGACCTCGGCTTTTTTGTCCCCCACGACAATCCCGACACCAAAGACGGTCAATCCGACGCCTGCCACCAGCAGCACACTGATCAGATCCTGCATGAAAAAGAAACCGATCAAAACGCCAAAAATGGGCGAAGCGGTGGCCACCACCAGGGCGCGGCGAGCCCCCAGGATCTGCAGACTCCGCAGGTAGACCGTATCCCCGACCACGATTCCGACCACACTGCTCAGGCCGAGCCAGCACCAGGCCTCCAGCGGCGCTTCAAAAAGCGGTCCCGGTTCGAAATAATTCCGAACGATCCACAGGTGAACCAGGAAGATGAAGGTCGTGAAGACATTCTTCCAGTAATTCAGTTCCCAGGCGGTCATCCTGGCGTAACTGTAAAGAAGGCTCGAAATGGACCAGATTGCCGCGGACGCCAGCCCGGCCGTTTCCCCAATTCCCATTCCGATTCCCGCAGTGGACAAAAACCCGATTCTAACTCACCGAGCGTTTTGGCGGCATGGGGGCGAAAGGCTGCGAACGACAGCCTCCCCGGAAAAATCGGTCAGCCCCGCATGGCCGATGTGACGTCTTGGAAACAGCAGAATCCCACGGATCAAAAACATTTTTATCAGCCGCCTTGTTCAGGGGGTGGGACATCCCGATTCCGGGGAAGTGATTTCAGGAAACGGATTTTCGGATCAAAAGAAGGTTCTACCGAATTCATCGCCTGACCGGCCAAAACCACCGTTCGGCCACCCGAATTCACCCGGAACGAAAAAACCGCTCGCTGACCTGGGGATACATTTGTCATCCGACCCAACAGGGTGATATAGCAGGTATAAGAAAAAATTGGGGCAGTGCAGTTCTTTACAGTCCACCCCGGGCTGTATGCAACGAGGGAAACCTTCCCACTGTTCCAGGTGGTGACCCCGGCGGTTCATCATTCCCACTTCGCCAGTACCCGGAAAACAGTCCGGGCCCTACCGGCTGGCGGAGCCAATCCCCGCAACTCATTCACCCGCAATCCTTTTGGCGGCAATTCGAGGAACAGATCCATGGCAGAGGGTACCAAGTATTTCGTTCAGCGGTCAGGAAAAACCTATGGCCCCTACGCGGCAGACCAACTTCAGAAACTGCTGTCAGCCAACAAGTTGAGCGCTGCAGACCAGGTCGCCACCAGCCAGCAGGGCCCCTTTCAACCTCTGCAAAACATTCTCGCTCCTTCACAGCCGGCAGCTCAACCTGCTGTTCAAATGGGAGCTCCCACCCAGCAGGCTTTCCAAACGCACCCGGCAGGAACTCACGGGATGCCAGGCCAACCGGGTCTCGATCCCCTGGCTGGCCACCCGCAGCCACCGCTTCAAACACCCGCCCCCGCGGCTGGCAGCCCCGATTCGGCCACCTACCAGGCATTTCCCGATCCATCCATGCCAGCGCAACCCCTGCCGGGGCAAAACGTGCCCGGTCAACCCATGCAGGGTCAACCCATGCAGGGACAACCGATGCCTGGTCAACCAATGACTGGTCAACCGATGACAGGCCAGCCACAGCAGTCCCCATTTCTTTACCAGACGAACTACGGGGCCAACCCGGACAAGCAGATGCGGGCAGAAAAAAGAAAAAAGCAAAAAGCAAAAAGAGATGAAAAAACTGCTGTGGATCATCGGTGGTTCCATCGGAGGCGTGCTTTCGCTGGTCGTGCTTGTCGTCCTTTTTCGATCTATCTATACCTCCGGCATGGAAATCAAGGAAGAAAAAGATGCCGAGCGGGCAGCCGCCATCGCCCGGGAAAATTCCCCAGAAGCGAAAGCCAAACGTAAAGCCTTTGTCCAAAGCCTAATGGATGACCCCAACAAACAATCCGGGGTTTCGGCATCGGGTTCCTCTGGTTCGGGTACGGTGAGCAGTCCACCGCCACGTCAACTTACCAATGCCCAGGTCACTCAAATGATTGCTCGAAAATGCCCTGGACGTTTGCGGGAAATACTCGAGCAGGAAAAGAAATCCGGCCAACTGAAAGGCAATCTCAAGACCCAACCACTGATAGATGGTGCCTGGTACCAATTAGAAAAATTTGCTCTGCAACCCAGTCTGAACGAGAAAGACGTTCGCGAAGTCGCGAGGCTGGTGCGAGAAATCGACTTTGGTGAAGGCTGGCTGAGGAGAAAATAATAGCCCCCGGCGTTTCAGCGCGGAGTGCGCCGTTTGTATCCCGCATGGCAAATTTAAAATCCAGGCATCGGATTTGGGAGTGGATGTTTTTCTCAAGGTTTTTTGAACCCGGGAAAGCGATCCATCCACTCCCTGTTGCGCCCCGGTTTGTCTCTAAAGCATTAAATTTTCGCCTTGAAACATGATCCCTTTGTCAAATGTTTCGACAGTTGTCTGTCCGCGAACAGATCATTCGTGACAATTGCCAATTCGCTTGCCAGGGGTGGTTTCTGCCAAAGGAGCGTGCGGTTTTCACCGGGTTCATGTACCGCAAAAAGTCTTGTAGCAGGCGGTGAATTCTTTGGGTGCGGGTCTGGCATAGTCTTCGAGTCCCTTTCGTTCCTTGCAGGGCAGCGACACAACGTCCAGCAGACGCTCA
>JAYZFP010000219.1:0-56615 GCA_036336715.1 Planctomycetota bacterium | reverse complement strand
GAAAGGTGATCAGCGCGAGCAAAAGTAATTTCGTCTTGTGAGCGTTCTTCACGATAGCCATCCGGAAAAATTCAGACGAGGGAGGGTATCAAAAAGGAGCACCCGGAAAAAGTCCTTTTTTCATGGGAAAAGCCCGTTTTTTGTCGGCCGGCTCTCGCTCCGCTCCTCCACCGAAAGAGGCTGGCTGTGATGGGAGACTTGAATGGTCTGAGGCAGGGAAGTCCAGGTTCCCGGGGGCAGAGGTAAAACCGGGGCCAGCGGCAATCCCTGGAATGGGGCAAATAGTCATCAAGCCGATTGGGGCAGGGGGCCCTCTCGGGAACCGGAAAGGACACCGGAACGGTCAACTTTCCAGGATTGTGAAAAAGAATCAGCCGCATCCTGACAGATCCCGGGAACCCTCACCCCGCCTTTTCGGCCTTCCCCGGGCCGGCTCAACAGAAGCGTGGTTTCTCCATCCGGTGGACGCCCGTCTACCGAACTGGACCCGGATTTCATGGCGGGGGTTCTCCGGCTATTTGAACTCCCGCAATATTTCTTCGATTTCTCTCTTCTGTTCGTCCGATTCCGCAAGTTCCAAAGCCTGTTTCCCGGCCAGTTCAGCGGCAGCTGCCCGGTCGACTTCAAGCAGGAGGATCGCCTTCTGGACCAGCAGATCCGCCTTGGCGTAATCGGGGTGGACTTCCTGGTCAACGTAGGATTGGAAGAGTTCCAGTGCGTCACTGGTTCTGTCAAGAGCAACCAGTGAGTACGCCTTGAGGGCGGTGATTTCTGCAATTGCTTCCGAGCCATCCGCAAGGGCCAACGCCTTGTCAAAAGTCTCCACGGCTTCTTCGTGCCTGGACAGGTTGTCCAGGATTTCCCCTTTGGTGCTTACCAACACGTGACTGGAGGGGTAGGTCTGAATCTTGTCATCAAGGAACTTCATGGCGTCCTCCATCCGCTCGGTCGCGATGTAGTTGAAAGCCTTCTGGATCAGCAACCGCTCTCTTCGCTCCTCGGTCAGGCCGTCCACGATCACCATGTCATCCAAGAGTTGATCGGCCGCCGCGATTTTTTCAAGTTTTCGCAGCAGGAAAAGTTTCTGCTGCAGGGCATCAATTCGTGAATTGGCCGGCAGGGTCACGTTTTCAATTGCTTTTTCAAATTCAGCCAGAGCCCGGTCCGGATCCAGCGTGTTGACGATGACATCGATCTTGGCCAGGATGCGTCGTCGCTCCTCTGCGTCCTGGGTTGCGTAGTATTTGGAACGAAGTCCAAGCTTGTTGGTTTTGTCAATCGAGACAATTTCCTTGATCACCTCCTCGTAATGACCTGTGGCGATATCAGGGTCCATCAGCGCCAGGGCCCGGTCGAGCAATTCCGCCTTCTTGTCTCCCTTCTGTTGAGCGGCCAGGGCAAAAATTTCGTTCCGCTCGACGAGTTTCTCTCGGAACGCCTTTACGTGTGCCAGGTATTTGAGTGGTCCCCCTGCCTGGTAACCGGTTTTGGCAAAAGGACGTCCGGTGGTGTCACATATGTAGATACTGGGGAAACCGGAAACGCCAAAGCGGGATTTCCATTTTTCGTTTTGCTCGATCTCCGCAGTGGACTGCTTCGACTTGTCGGAGGGGAAATCAAGTTTCAGGAAAACAAATTCCTTCAGGGCTTCCCGCGAGAATTCCCGCCTGGAAAAGACTTCACCTTCCAGCTTGATGCACCAACCACACCAGTCCGATCCGGTGAAATTGATGATCAGGCTCCTGTTCTCTTTCCGGGCAGCGGTCATTGCTTTTTCCGCATCGATAAACCAGTAGCCCTGCTTGCCAGCTTCATCCGACTCGCCCCGGCGACCGATAGGTGTGAGTTCATCGATTCCCGGGCGTGGCTGCGACTTTTCCGTTTCTCCCGGGGCAGAATTCGGTGGTTGTTTTTTCTCCTGTCCAGCAAGCATTGCTGGAAACAGGGCAAACGTGAGGATTGCCAGTATTCCGAATTCATTCCATCCACTTTTCATTTTCACTTTTCGGTCTTTCAATCGGGAACCGGGTACCGACTTATCATAACAGACCGCGGGATGCTGGAAAATTTGCTTTTCCCGGCAATAATGGAAGCCCATTGCAAAATGGGTACCCCGTGGCATTGCCGGCGTTCAATCATTTTGACGTCAAACTGCGATTTGCTTTTCAGCATCCATTTGTTTCCCACCAGCACCATGCATGAAAAATCGGCAGCCGACTTGAACGGCCTGTATTCCGCCCTGTTTACCCCCTTTGATGCGGACAATGAAATTGATTTTGATGCATTGGCGTCGCTGATCCGGTTTCAGCTGAAATCTGGTCTGAGCGGGTTTTTTGTTTGTGGAACGACTGGTGAGGGATTGTTGCTCAGTAATGAGGAACGGATCGAATTGGTCCGATACGTGGTCGAATTCTGCAAAACGGATGAAGTTGCCCGACTCCATGACTCCAGGGTCATCGCTCATGTCGGTCATCCCAGTTCGGCGGTCGCTGCAGATTTGGCTCGTGAAGCGGCCCAGGCCGGGGCGGATTGGATTGGGGCCATCGGCCCGGTGTTTTACGGCAATACTTTTGAAGGGACGGTTCGGCATTACAGCCAGATCGCCCGGGCGACCGAACTTCCATTCATGATCTATGCCTTCCAGTCGGCCATCGATCCGGAAAGGGACGTTCGACTTTTCGAGATTCCCAACGTGGCAGGTGTCAAATATACCGGAGCTGATTTCTTTTCCATGCAGCAGTTGGCACGCAGGTTGGATCGAAAAATCGCGCTCATCAGCGGGATGGATGAATTGTTCGTGGCTGGCCAATCGATGGGCTTCCAGGCGGGGATTGGTTCTACATACAATTTCATGCCCGAAAAATTCGTGGAGATTCTCAGGCTTTGCAGGGCCAATGATTTTCATGCCGCCAGGGGAATCCAGGCCCGTCTCAACCAGGTTATTGACTATTTCTGCCAGTTCGAGAACTGGTCATTCCGAAAAGCGTTCATGAGATACATCGGTCTGGATTGTGGCCCCTGCCGGCCGCCGTTCGAACCGGTTTCTGCCGAGCAGTACCTGGAATTCGAACAGGGGCTGGACGAACTGGGGATCCTGGAGAAAAATTCAGCTTCGTCGTAGCTGTTTTCGCAAGGGGATTCATGGGAGAAGTGCAGGGATCGGGTGATCAGGTAAACGGGCCGTTGCGGTCAGGGGCAGGCGGGCAAAGTGTGCAGATGGCAGCTACCGAGCCTACTCGGATTCCTGACCCGAATCATCAAAACGAATCTGGGCAGGGGCCCCGTGTTCGGTCGAAGGAAGGTTCTTCGTGGACCCGTGAGGAGGCCGAGGACTGTTATGGACTGAATCGCTGGGGCGAAGGCTATTTCGGGGTATCGGACAATGGAAACCTGACGCTCCTTCCCTCTCCCGATTCACCTGCGGTCGAGTTGCAGGGGATCGTGGAAGGGCTACGGCAACGTGGCCTTGAAATGCCTGTGATGCTGCGGATCGAAAACCTGCTGGTGGACCGCGTCAGGAAGCTCAATGTCGCGTTTCAAAAAGCGATTGAGGAGGTCGGCTACAGAGGGAATTACCGGGGAGTTTTCCCGCTCAAGGTCAATCAGCAGCGGCACGTTGTCGAACAGCTGGTAAGTTGTGGGCGTGATTTTGGACACGGGCTCGAGGTGGGCAGCAAGGCTGAACTTCTGATTGCCATGTCCATGCTGCAGTCACGGGACAGTCTGGTCATCTGCAATGGTTACAAGGATCGTGAATTCGTGGACCTGGGGTTGCAGCTGTCTCAACTTGGCTACAACTGCTTTTTTGTTATTGAGAATCTGAGCGAGTTGAACCTGATCCTGGAACGGTCCGAATTCTGGGATGTCAGGCCCTTGATTGGTGTTCGGATCAAGTTGTTCACGCGAGTCGAAGGGCATTGGCAGCAGAACAGCGGCGATCGGAGCCTGTTTGGACTGACCACCGTCCAGTTGATTGAACTGGTCGATCGGCTGCGGCAGGCCCAGCGACTCGATTGTCTGCAGCTGCTTCATTTTCACCTCGGAAGCCAGGTTCCTGATATCGGAAATATCCGCGAGGGTGTCAATGAAGCCTGCCGGTATTTCATCGAATTGGTGCGCGAGGGAGCCGAGCTTCGCTTTATTGACCTCGGGGGTGGGCTGGCAGTCGATTACGATGGCAGTTCGAGTACCTGCTCCCACAGTCGAAATTATGACCTGGACGAGTATTGTGTCGACATTGTCGAAGCCCTGCAGGAGAGTTTTGACCAGGCCGGCATCCCGCACCCTGCGATTGTTTCCGAATCGGGACGATGGACGGTCGCGCCCATGTCGATTCTGCTGTTTGATGTTCTGAATGTTGACGACTTCGATTCGATCGGTGAACTGGATGTCATCGAGATGTCGGACCCCTCGGAACCGGTTGTCTGTCTCATTGACACGCTGAAAGGCCTGGGGGGATCAGGAGGGCGGAGTCCCCGGATCCAGGAAAGTTACAACGACGCGATCTACTACCGTGAGCAGGCGAGACGGGAATTTCGTTCTGGGAAAATCAGCCTGCGCGAAAAAGCCGTCGCAGAAAACATCTGTTTGAAAATTCTGGGCGAGATCGCCAGGCGGGTGGATCGAATGGAGAGGCCTCCGCTCGAACTTCAGAACCTGCGAGATTCACTGGCGGATATTTATTACGGCAACTTCAGCGTTTTTCAGTCGCTTCCGGATGCCTGGGCAATTGAACAGGTATTTCCAGTCATGCCCATTCATCGATTGCTGGAACGTCCCACACGTCAGGGAGTGATCGCGGACCTGACATGCGATTGCGATGGCAAACTGGATCGCTTTGCGGGAAAGAACGGTCTGGCCCGCACGCTTCCATTGCATGCTCTGCAGCAGGGCGAGGACTATGTGCTGGGGGTCTTCCTGGTCGGTGCTTACCAGGAAACACTCGGCGATCTGCATAACCTTTTTGGTGACACGAATGTTGCCAGCATCAGGCTTTCCGATACCGGCCAGGTTGAATTCCTGAACGAAATCCACGGGGACAGTATTTCGGGGGTACTTCGCTACGTTGAGTACCAGCCGGAACGCATCCACGAACAGTTTCGGGAGCTTGCCGAAAAGGCCGTCAACGAAGGACGGATCAGTGTCACGCAGAGACAGGCGATGCTCGGACTGTTCCTCGATTCCCTTCGCGGATTCACCTACTTTGAAAAAGACCCGGAGACCGGTTAGAACCGGGCCGGCCGCCCCCGAGGTGAGTCAATATTGTGAGTCAGTACTGCGAGTCAATACTGCGAGTCAATACTTCAGACCGTTGGCTGGGCGATTTCTTCCTCGCGGGTCACGGTAAATCCGAGATCTTCAATCATGCGGTAATCCGATTCCGGAGTCTGCCCCTTGGTAGTCAGGTAGTCTCCGACAAACATGGAATTGGCAGCATACAGGCCGAGAGGTTGCAGACTCCTGAGATGAATTTCCCGACCACCTGAAATCCTGATTTCACTCCGGGGATTCACGAACCGGAACATGGCAAGGACTTTCAGGCAAAAATTGGGAGTCAGGTAATTGATGTTCTGCAGCGGGGTGCCTTCGATGGCGTTCAGGAAGTTCACAGGGATGGACTCGGCCTTCAGGTTCTTAAGCTCAAACGCCATATCGACAATGTCGGAATGTTTTTCTCCCATCCCCACGATACCCCCTGAACAGATTTCCATGCCAGCTGAACGGACTGCGCTCAATGTGTCCAGGCGATCCTGGTAAGAATGGGTCGAGCAGATCGATCCATAAAAATCACCACTGGTGTTCAGGTTGTGATTGACCCGGTCCACGCCGCATGCCTTGAGGCGGTCCGCTTTTTCCTGGTCCAGCAGACCCAGGCAGGCACAGATCTTCAATCCATACTGTTCCTTGATTTCAGGAACGATTTCCTCCACGGCTTTCATTTCCCGTTCACTGGGGCCGCGGGCTGAAATCACCATGCAGTAAGTTTTGGATTGGCGTTCCGCGGCGACCCTGGCACCGTCCAGCAGGGAATCACGGTCAAGGATGTTGTATTTTTCAACGGGAGCTTCGGAGACTTTCGACTGGGAACAGTAGTTGCAGTCTTCCGGACAAAGGCCGCTTTTGGCATTCATGAGAAAATAAAGCTGTACAGTCCTGCCGAAATATTTTCGCCGAATCCGGAAAGCAGCTGCCAGCAAGTCCATTAATTCGCCATCATCCGTTTTGAGCAGTTCTTCTGCTTCGCTCCGTTGGAGGCAGTAACCGGCGATGATTCGATCCGCCAGGTCGGAATAGTCGAGCTGCGTGGGGTCTGCTGTTGCCATTTGAACTGTTTGATCCACTATCAGTTGGGTTGTTCGACGGTTTCACCGTCACCATGAAAGATGATACCATGATTTGCTGGTTTTCGTCGACGTGGCATCAGTTAACGGGGCTCTCCCGCAGTCTTTCATGATCTACCTCATTCGGGTCGGGCAATTCGGACAGCTTGGCAGATTTCGATCGGAGTTCGAATTCGAGCTGGGGTACCGGCAGAAGGTCATCTGTCGAACCCCGCGTGGATTGGAGGTTGGTGAATATGTCGAACGCGATGGTGTGCCGGTTTCCCCTGTCAAAACCCAGCCTGAGACCGACGGTGAACTGGTCCGGGTCATGACTCCCCAGGATGTTCTGCTGGAACAGCGGTTGGACAAAAATCGTTTGACAGCGGTCGAAAAGTGCCAGGAAATGCTTGCCGAAAAAAAAATCCCGGTGGTGATCCTGGACGCTGAGCAGACATTTGACGGCCGCAACCTGTATTTCTATTTTGCCGGTGAGGTGACCCCAGAGGTGGACCGCGTGACCCGTCAGATGGCGGAAATCTACGACGCCAATGTCAAGTTTTCGGAATTTGCAGAAACGCTGGCCAGCGGTTGCGGACCGGATTGCGGAACGGCTTCTTCTTCAGGGTGTGGCAGTGGCGGTTGCTCGTCGTGTGGCCTGAAAGCAGCCTGCAAAAAGTAGTTCCCAAATCCAGCGGGCAGCCGAGGGTGATTTCGACTGGTCGACTCAAAATTACCAAATCTTGCCCCAGTTGGTACGCTGGTGGAGCGGGTCCGGCAGTCCCCCGGGAGGAGAGCTCGTCCCCGTGACCTGCAGGTTCACCTGAGGGCTCACCTGAGGGTAAGACCGGCACTCGGAAACGTGGCTGCGATTCGGGGGATCAGTCGGCTTCCAGGTCGAGGTGTTTGGCCTGCGGGATGTTTTCCTGGATCCTTTTTTCGATGGCATCAATTTCGTCCGCCAACAGCTCAACCACGTCATCGGCGTACTTTTGGGCGAAATTTCTGAAATCCTGGAAATCGGTGATCTGCCCCCAGGACTCCTTGAGTTGCGGCTCCAGTTTGTGTGCCAGGGCCTCACCGTCAAACCGGACGTCCGCCTTGATTCGAAAGGTTTCCGTATCGAGGATTCTGGTCTTGAGGTCGACGACTTCCTCGACTGCCGGGTTTTGTCTGATGATATTCATCACCTGGTCGCGGATAGGAGATGGAACGCTAACCCCGATCAGGAGTTTGCTGTTGCGTCCAATCAACCAGACAGCGATCAGTCCCAGGAGTGCCCCAATCACGATCGAGCCAATGGCATCCCATACCGGATCCCCTGTGACAAGGTAAAGGAGGATGGCACCCAGGGCGATCAGGATACCGAGGCAGGCGGCGAAGTCCTCCAAAACCACTGCAGCTGTTGCCGGGTCGGCTTCTTTTCGCAGGTATTGAAAGAACGGTTTTCCCCGGGATTCTTTCAGGACGGCCTGAACCGCGACGTACAACACCCAACCTTCGAGAACCAGCGAAAAAATCAGAACGCCGACCGCCCAGCCAACGTGATCGAGTTCATGGTGATGGGAGTCCAGCAATGAGGCGATCCCGTGGTACATCGTGACACCGCAACCGAGAAAGAAAATCCCGACTGCGGAAATCAGTGCCCAGATATAGCGTTCCGCCCGGTAGCCGTATTCCGCCTCACGATCCGGGGTTCGATCCGAGCGTACGATCCCCACCATCAGCAGGATCTGGTTCAGCAGGTCGGCAAAGGTATGGATGCCCTCGGAAAGCATGGCCCCTGACCCCGTAAACAGGAAAGCTCCGAATTTGGCCACCATGACCATGAAGTTTCCGCCAATTGCAGCCGCCACGGCCGTTTTGGAACCGCCTCCAGCCATCAATACCCCAGTCAAATAAAGTCAAATACAGGTGAAATTGAATGGCTTCAGTTTAAACCTCATTCATCCGGAGATCGACCGTAATCTGGAATCGCTTCATTCGTCCACCCGGACCAGGCCGTGGAGATGTTTTGAGGGTTTCATTTCCTCGGCGGATTTTGCCGCAAGTCCGCACCGGTTTTTCATGTAAGTTGCTGCTATCATGGAGGTCCCTGATCGCACTTGATCCGCGGATTGAAATCGAAATCGAACCCGAGAAGAAAAACGCCACCATGATCTTTTGCCGAAAATTGAAGCGGATCGTTTTCTGGATTGCCGCCTGCATGCTGTTTTCCAAAACGGCTGCCTTTTCACAGACGACCCCAGCCGTGCAGAGGCATGCCTGGTTTCAGCAGCATCTCGAGATGAAGTCGCGTTCGGAATTCGCCGGGTTGAAATGGCAGTTTCTCGGTCCAACCAACATCAGTGGTCGGGTGACCGATGTGGCGATCGAATCGCCGCGGGGCAAATCCTACACGCTGTATGCAGCCACCGCTTCCGGTGGAGTCTGGAAGACCGAAAATGAAGGCACCAGCTGGCGACCGGTTTTTGAACATGCCACTTCGACCTCGATCGGAGATGTGACCATCGCTCCTTCTGATCCGGATACTGTCTGGATTGGGACTGGTGAAGCCAATATTTTTCGCAGTTCGATGGCCGGTGCCGGGGTCTACAAGTCGACCGATGCGGGCCAGACGTGGAAGCACATGGGACTGGGAGACACCCATACGATTCCCAGGATTGTGATTCATCCCCGGAACCCGGACATTGTCTATGTTGCGGCGTCCGGGCATGAGTGGACCGATAACCCGGACCGTGGCCTCTATCGATCAACCGATGGCGGAGTCACCTGGGAAAAAGTTCTTTACATTGATGAAAAAACGGGCGTGATCGATCTGCTGATGGATCCCGGGAATCCGGACGTCCTGTATGCCTCAACCTGGCAGAGGATTCGAAGGAAATGGAATGATCCCCGAAACGAAAAAGGCTATTCCGGAAGCGGGATCTACAAGTCTGTTGACGCCGGCAAAACGTGGACTCCCATCAACCGGGGATTGCCGCGTTCGGAGCATCGCGGTCGCATTGGTATCGACCTGTGCCGTTCCCGGCCGAATGTGATCTATTCCTTTATCGACAGTTACGAACTGGCTGCTGAGCAGCCCAAGGAAGGTGACCTGGATGTTTACGGTCGCCCCAAGAGCCGGAACTACAAGGGGGCCGAGGTTTATCGCTCAAACGACGGCGGTGCGAACTGGATGAAAGTGAGTGAAAGTAACGCTTACATGCGGCGGCTGACCTCGACCTACGGGTGGGTGTTCGGTCAGATCCGGGTAGATCCCAATGATGCTGATACGATTTACGTCATGGGGATTTCGCTTCATGTTTCCCGTGACAGTGGAAAGACCTTCAAGCCTCTCCGGGGCATGCATGGAGACCACCACGCGTTGTGGATTGATCCAGATAATTCGAATTACCTTGTCAATGGCAACGACGGTGGCGTTGTGATTTCTTACGATGGCGGACAGAACTGGCGCCAGTTCCTGAAAGAGATTCCTGCGGTGCAGTTCTTTAACGTGGGATATGATATGGACACGCCGTTTCATGTTTACGGTTCGATCCAGGATCATGGCAGTCGGCGGGCGACCGTCAACCTGGCCAGGGGAAGAAATCGCATTCCGGCTGTGGAGTGGGAATCTGCACCCGGGGGTGAGGGGTCGTCTCATGCCATTGATCCGACGGATTCGAATATTGTCTACTCGGCCGGTTTTTACGGGAGGATTTCACGAACCGATCTTTCGAATCGCAAGCGGCAAAACCTCCTTCCACAGCCTGCCAAAGGCGAGCCTCCCCTGCGGGGGCAATGGTTGGCCCCGTTTATCATCTCGCCCCATAATCCGCGGATCATCTACCACGGGATGAACCGGCTGTATCGTTCGATGAATCGTGGGGACAACCTCCAGCCGATCAGTCCTGACCTGACAGGCAATCAGCTTGATAAGGTGGGTGACATTTCGTACCAGACGATTTTTTCAATTTCCGAATCACCGAGAAAATTCGGACTGATTTACTGTGGTACGGACGATGGACGGGCCCATGTCAGCCGGAGCGGTGGTGGAGATTGGACGGAAATCACACCGGGACTCAAGAAGGACCGCTGGATCTCCAGGATTGTTGCGTCCCGCTACGACACTTCTACGGTTTTTCTGTCGCAGAACGGCAAGCGGGATGATGATTTCACACCCTACCTTTGGAAATCGGTCGATTACGGCAAGAGCTGGAAGAGCCTGGTTGCCAATATTCCCAGCGGCCCGATCAACGTGATTCGTGAAGATCCCGTCAAGGAAGGGGTGCTCTATGTCGGCACCGACCTTGGAGTTTATGTGACGGTCGATGATGGAGAAAACTGGCAAACCATCGGACAAAACCTGCCAACCACGTTTGTGCATGACCTGATTATTCATCCTCGGGATTTGATCCTTGTGGTGGCAACGCATGGAAGGGGCATGTATGCCCTGGATGTGACACCCATCCACAAGTCTGCAAAGTAAATCCGGACGGGAAACAGGTCGGGTGACCACCCGTTTATTAAACGGACGGGGGGCCCGGAATCAGGCTGCTGGACCGTAGAAGGTCTGTAATTACTTGATTAACCGGAAAAATCGGCCCGGTCGGTGTCGTGCATTTCCTTCTGCCGCTCGAACAGTCATTGGACCCTTGACGTAGAAAAATTCCGAAAGAGTATCAAATCATCCTGAAAAAGTTGTCAGGTAACGCGAACCCCTTAACAGAATCAGATTCCTGGTAGGGTGGAATGCCCTACCGGCTGGTCATCAAATTCAAATGCACACGCACGAATTGACTCTTGGATTGGCGTTTGGACTGGGGGCTCTTCATGCGTTGGAACCCGGGCATGGGAAAACGGCGATGTTGCTTTACCTGACGGGTGAGCGGCGAAGCCTGCTTCACCCGGTCGTGATGGGTTTGTCCAGTGCCATTTCCCACTCCATTTCGTTGATTGGTATCGCGGCTGCTGTGCATCTTTCGCACCGCCTGGTTGTTGGAGAGCATCACCATGCCGAGCCCGGGGTCACCCAGGCAATGCAATGGATCAGCTGTGGGCTGGTTCTCGCTGTTGGACTCTGGATGTTCTGGTCAGCCTGGAAATCCAGGCCTTCTGCCTGTGGCTGCAAAAGTCATGGACTTTCCGGTGACCATCATGATCATGACCATCAGGATCAATCCCACGGACAGGCTGGCGAAACTTTGCAGGTCACCGGATCGAGAACCAGTTACTCCATGAGCGCTCTGCTGGGGGCCGCTTTTGGACTGATGCCCTGTCCATCGGCAATGGCGGCATATTTCTCCGGGCTTTCTTCCGGGTCACCGATGACCGCCTATACCGTGATTGCCCTTTTTGCGGCCGGGATTGCCGTTTCACTGACCCTGGTGGGAATTGGGGTGCAGTTATTTGGAAATCGACTGACCCAAAGCCGGACGTGGTTGGCTGGTCTGCCCTGGCATTACATTCGGGCTTCCCTGGTGACACTGGTCGGATTACTTTACCTGGCGAATATCGTGATCGGCTAGGGTTGCCGCCAACACACCGCCTGCGAAATGTTGAGTCTTGAGTTGGGTTTTCGGGAATGGGGCTCGCAGTTTGTCAGCAATTCATGGGCTGCTTTCGCCATTGGGGGCACTGGTGTCTGAGTCGGATTCACAGCAACCGCACTGATAGCCAAATCTGCGGTTTAAGAGGTGAGCCGCCACCAAAAGGACCCCCCCGACAGGAGTCACCCATGGAGCCCAGGGGGTGAGGAGACTGGTCCAGTCGGATGTGGAGTCTGTCGAAATGGCCGTGTCCAGGGTACCTTCGGCAGGCTCATTGGCGGCACATTCCTCGCATTCCTCTTCGCAGCAGCTCTCCCCGGTTTCCGGAACGGCGGAGGTTTCGGTGGTTGAGGAGGTTGCCTGATCGTCGCTGCATCCTGCACAACAGTCACCTGTCAGGCCAAAAGCGGCCACAGTGATCAGCAGCAGACCGACCCCGCCAGTGGCAACCGGGACCCAACTGCCATGTTTGAAAAGACCAGGTACAAAGGCAAACATCGCGATCAGGAAACACGCCAATGCCATCCACTGGTGAAACGACTCATCAGCCAGGAAACTGAGTCCGAGTGACGGCAGGTAGGCAATTACAAATGGCATGGCAGCGCAATGAATGGCGCATCCTACAGACGCGACGATACCCAGCCAATCTTTCCAGGTTGAATTTATGGGTGCGTGGTTCTGGTTTGTACTGATGATTTCGACGCTGGTCACCACATTCCTTTGAAAGGGAGCTTGATTTGATTCTCTTTTCCAATGTCAACCGAAACTGCATGGTCCCGGCTAACGGCTGCTCGATGCGATAGTCGGCCCATTTCGCTTTGTGTTGTAAGGCGGTGAGTGACGAAATGTACCATGAATGGCGTCCGACTTGTGAATTTGTCCGTTTAACAACTCCGATTTTCAGGTTGCCATTTTGTTCCGGGACCGGTTGTCCCGGCCATGACCCGCAAAATCGGAATACTTAAGCTGGTTCAATACCGGGCTTCAGTGATCTTTCTGGATTTGACATTTTATGTATTTGCATAATAATTGCAACTGATGGCGAGCTTTTCGCGGTTCGCGATCTGGCTTGTTTTGCAACCTGTATCGTTGCCGTCTTTGCCCGGTAGTGGATTCTGGATGTTCGCGTGTTCCTGTCGCTGTTCAGAAACCCCTGGTTGGTCCAGGACTTCGAAAGTCAAAAAAGCAAGACTGCCGGCCAAGTTGGGTAGGCGTGAGAGTTGTGCTCGTGCACTGGAAAACTCTCTTGCCGGAAACCAGGCGATTGGGTCGAATGATGACGCGCTCTTTGGCAGCCAGTAGACTGTACCTTAACCAAATTACGACGAACGCTTCGAACCTGACGCAGGTCCCATGGAAGAAAACAGCTTCGAACAATTCAAAACCCTGATACGGAATGCTGGTCTTCGAGCGACCCCAGCCAGGATTGCGACGTTGAAACTTCTGCATGGTGCAACGTCGCCTCTGACCCATGCCGACGTCTCGGCTGAGTTGGACGGTCTTGGAATTGACAAAGCGACTGTTTTTCGAAACCTGAACGATCTTGTAGCCGCCGGTTTATTGCGCCGGACCGAGTTGGGAGATCATGTTTGGCGGTTTGAGGTGATCAGCGAACACGACCAGAACAACGGATCTCACCCGCACTTTGTCTGTGTCGACTGTGGCAATGTTTCCTGCATCGATGAAGTCGAATTGACATCCAGCAGTGAAAAGATAAGCAAAAGATTTGGCGAGGTGACCGAGATCCTGCTTCGGGGCCATTGCAATGACTGTGGGTGATCGGCCTGATGCTGGGCCTCAAAAGCTATAGCCTGCGGTGGGAGTCCAAAGGATCAATGATCGTGTTCTGAATGATCGTGTTCTGAATGATTGTGGCGGTGTTGTCCCGCACCAGGGGAATGGGCACCATGTTCGTGCCCGGGCAGATTTTCGATTCCCAGAGCCAGCCCGATTCCCAGCAGAAAAGAGAACGTGAGCTTGCCTCGATCGTGATCATGAAATGCGACCTCAGGCAGAAGGTCGGCCAGGGCGATGCCGACAAACAAACCCGCGGAGATTGCCAAACCCCAGCCGAGCAGAGTCGTGCTGTCGGTGAGTGAAGTCGCACCGAGATAAAAGGTGATCGCACCGACTGGGCAGGCGAGTGAAAATCCGATGTTGGCCACATTCTGTGCAGATGATGACCAGTTTTGTCTGCTCATGACCGACGTAATTGCAAACGCATCCAGCGGTTTGTGGAGCGTTACTGCCAGGAAGGTGCCCAGCCCAGCCAGTCCCATCCAGGCTCCGTGCTGTGCGTCGGCCATCAGGCTGCTTGCCAGTGCGACTCCATCGAAAAGCGTGTGCAACAGCAGGCCCAAAAATAGCCCGGTCCAGCTGAGGCCTTTTCCCGCGGGTTCGGGGTGATGGTGTCCCTCGAGGGACCCGTGATGAACTTCTGATTCTCCAGCATGCTGTGCGTGGCATTTGACAGCATCGGATTGGGAGCCACCCTGCCCGGTTTCCGGTAAGGCTCCACATGACTCGCCATGTTCATGCGTGTGAAACAGGCGAACCAGCAGAAACATCACCACCAAACCGATCAATGCCCCGCTGCAAGCCTGAGACGTTGACTGGAGCAGTTCGCTTCCGTGAGGAAGGAGATGCAGAAAAGCGATGCCCAGCATCAATCCACCCACTCCGCTCATCAGCAACTGGGACCGCAGATGGGTCATCTGGATCAGCGTCGAGAGTTTTCCACCCAACAGGGATACCGAAATGATCAGCAGGCAGTAAATGATCAGAATGATCAGGGGTGGCATGCGGGGCATTCCCAAAAAAAAGCAGTTTATTGGATTGTATTTTGATTGCCTATGCCCGAACTCCAGGGATTTCGTGCAGCAAGTCTTGACGGATGCTCTAAATAACGTATAGTTGCATAGTTAAGCAAGTGTTGTTTTCGGGGCCTTTTTGGAATGAGTGACGATCAACCCCAATGTGACGAGCACGATCATTCCGATTCAGTTCCTGAATTCAATTGGTCTGCTTGTGAAAGGGCGGCATCGATATTTCGGGCCCTGGGGGATCCGCAGCGACTGAGGTTGTTGATCCTGCTGGAGGCCTCCGAGAGGTGCGTTTCGGAAATCTGCTCGGTACTCGATGAACCGATGCCTGCCATCTCGCAGCGATTGCGATTGCTGAAAAGTGAGCGAATTGTTCGCTCGCGACGGGAGGGCAAGCATGTTTACTATGCCCTGGCGGACGAACACATTTCGCGACTGGTGACCAACGGGGTCATGCACGCGATGGAAGAATTTACCTCTGTAAAGGAATCGAGACATGGGTGACATGCAAAGCCGGAAAATACACAGCGACCACGATCATCAACACGGTCCTGACTGCGAACATACGGGAATCGAACACGCGGGTCACGTCGACTACCTGCACGATGGGCACATGCATCATGTGTGTTCTGATGGCGAGGTCGAGGAGCACACCCTGGAGGTTTCCGAGGTCAACCCTTCCGGGTGCACGCCTGAGCACCGTTGCCAGGGGCACGATCCAGATCACGTTCATGGACCAGGGTGTGGACACGAACCGGTTCCCCATGGAGATCATATCGATTATCTCGTAGATGGCCACCTTCATCATCCCCATGGCGACCACTGTGATGATCATGGTCCGGTTAACGTGGTGAAATAGTTCCCGTTGTGCCTGGGTGGAAATTTCCGTTGTGCCTGGGTGGAAAATGGATCGGGAAATCCGGTCGACCGGGTGAGGTTGTCGACTGGATGCCCGCCGACTGGATGTTCGCCGACCGCTGCACTGCTGCGACCCCATCCGCGGCGGTCAATCGAGTGCTGCTCCCGAAAAGGTGACCGGCCCGATGGGTTCACTGCAATTTCAACCGGCCATAGTTTCAGCCGGCCTTGTACCGGCTTTTTTGGCAAACAGGTGCGAAACCAATTCTGGACATTTGCTTCCAGGTTGGGGGCAATCGCGTGGAACCGGGGCCTTGCCGGGAACAGCCAGGTGGGGTTTCGGGCAAGCCAGCACCGGGACACCAGGGATTTGGTTTGGATTTGCTGGTGCCTTGTGCTATTGTCAGGTTGGATGGAACACGATTGAAAGGCAGAAATGAATACCATCAACCGCCGACAATTTGCGATCCGGTCATGTGCGGGAACCTTGGCAATCCCCATGCTCGCCTCGCTTTCCGGAGACGCCCGGGCCGCCGGAGTGGTCTGTGCTTCCACTCAGGTCAGCGGGCCCTCTCCCCGCCGGTTTGTTGCGGTTGCCAACCTGCTTGGATTCCAGCAAAAGCATTTTTTCCCGGAAACCGAAGGAAGGGGATTTGAAAAGACTCCCCTGCTGGAGCCCCTCTGGGCCAACCGCGATCAGGTCACCGTGTACCGGGGATTGGACCACGGGCTTCGGGGGGGGCATTTTGCTGTCCATTCCTTTTTGTCCGGAGTGCTGCATCACGAGTCAAAGAACCGAAAAAATGGCAATGTAACGGTCGACCAGCTGATCGCGGATGAAATTGGACGTCACACGAGGTTTCCTTCCTTGACGGTGGGATCCGAAGGCGGCATCCACGGTGGCTGCCAACTTTCGTGGACCCGGTCAGGTATTCGGGTGCCCCCCATCACGGGGCCGTCGGCGCTTTTTGACAAACTTTTCAAAACCGACTCCGCAGCGAATCGGGCCCGAAAGTCGGATGAAAACCGCCTGCAGGCTTCTATTCTTGACTCGGTCACCAGGCAGGCGGGTCGGCTTGCGAAACGGGTCAACCGTGAAGACCAGTCCAAGCTGCAGGAATACCTGGACTCGATCCGGGACGTGGAAAAAAGGCTTGAATCAAGGGACCGTTGGGTGGATCAGCCAAAACCGCAACCGACTCTTGAGAGACCGACGGATCGCAATACCGTGGAGGATTTGCCCCTGCTGTACGAGTTGATGGCACTGGCCTTGCAGACCGACTCGACGCGGGTTGCCACGCTCGAGATTGGTGGCAGTTTTTTGCCCCAGCACCTGGGGATCAACAAGTCCTATCACAGCATGTCCCATCATGGAAACAAGGAAGAAACGGTCGCGAACCTGGTCAAGCTGGAAAAATACCAGGTCAAGCATTTTGCAAAGTTCCTCAGTCGCCTGAGTGAAATTCGGGAAGGTGAACAGAGCCTGCTGGAATCAACGGCAGTCCTCTTCGGAAGCGGGATGGGGAATGCCAATTCACATACCAACACCGACCTGCCGATTGTCCTTGCCGGGGGGGGATATTCCGGCGGTCAGTTCAAACGGGTCTCCAGTCGGGGGGCTGGCAAGGTGCCGCTGTGCAACCTGCTTCTCGACATGGCGCAAAAAACCGGTGTGCAGACCGAGAGCTTTGGCATCAGCACGGGTACCTATTCGTAATTATGCTGGTTTCTTTCCGGCAGAATTCCTGCCGTCTGAACCTGTTGAGTCCTTTTCTGTCCGCGGGACGCCGAATGATCCGACGATTGTTTTTTTGCCAGGTCACGAAATTTCATTTCGCTTCCAGCCAGGGAGTCTCCTTGCAGTCCCTGATCGTCCTTGTGCTGTTGCTTTCCGGGTGGGAACTTTTGCCAGGCAACCTTTTGAGCTGCGTTCTGGAATCGTCAGTGGCTGTCGGGCAGGATGCTGTCGGGAAGCCCGCAAAAAATGCAGGGAAGAAAAAAAAGCCAATCGACAGAACGGGTGGAATGAACCGGAAGGAAGATCTGACGGCAGTCTTCCTGAAACGTTACTGCGTCTCATGTCATGACAAAGAAGACCCTGCCGGCGAGCGAAACCTGGAGGCGTTTCAATTGCCCATCACATCCCGTCAGCAATTGATGCTTGCGGGTGAGATGATTGACCAGTTGACCCTTGGGCAAATGCCCCCCCAGGAAGCCAGGCAACCCACGGACACTGAACGTCTGGCGGTGCTGAAGAAACTGCGGGCTCAACGCCAGCGTGTTCGTCACCAGTTCGGTAATTCATCCGGCCACACGGTGATTCGTCGCCTTTCAAGCCGTGAATACGAGAATACATTGGCGACCCTGATGAATCGTCGTGTCGATACGCTGGGTTTGACGGCCGACTTTCCAAAAGAGAATACCAGTCAGCAACTTGATAACATTGGCAACAAACTGGTGATGTCCGGGTTTTTGCTTGACCAGTATTTTCAGGCGGCTTCCCGACTCGTGGAGATGCGTCTTGGAAAGCCTCGGGTTCCAACTCGGAGCTGGCACTTCACGGGAAATTTCAAGCAGTATGAAGAGTTGGCCGGGTCGCACCGTGCCGTCTTTAATTACAAATTTCTGTGTCTCTACGAGCAACCCAATACCGATACCCGCCAGGGGGGCTATGGACATATCGAGGATTTTCTTGAGGGAGTGCCCGTATCCGGTTTGTATGAAATCCGGGTTTTGGCACAGGCCATGCACCGGGATACCCACTACGACCCGAAAATATTCCGTATCGACTTTTCGGAACCGTTTCAGCTTGGTGTGGTCACCGGTGATGTGACCAAAGGGCATATCCACTACCCGCAGGGGATTGAACCTCTGTTGGGACAGGCAGTTGTCCCGGACAAGAATCCGGAATGGCTGGAATTTCGTGTCTGGCTGGAAGCCGGGCAGACGCCAAGGTTCATTTTTCCCAACGGTCCCTATGAATCCCGTGCATCAGTGATTGAGACCAATCGGCGGTACAAGGATGAATTCAAGAATCCAAAAGTCGGGGTCAGTCGTTCGTCTCTTTTGCGTGAAGGCAAACTGCCACATATCCGCATCAGCGAGGTCCGGATTGATGGTCCGCTTGTTGAAAAAGGGGGATCGAAGGAGGAGCAGGCTGTCTTTGGGAAACAGGGTTTCCAGGAGAAAACGGCCTTGTCCCAGTTGTTTGGATTTGCCAGCAAAGCCTATCGTCGACCCCTCGGGGAAATGGACCGAAAGGCCATTGGGGAATTGTACGAAAAGCGAATTGCCGAGGGCGCATCGCCCCGCCAGGCAGCCCTGGATGCTGTCAAGTTGATTCTCTGTTCGCCCTCGTTTCTTTATCTGAGCGAAGCCACGCCTGAAAACAAATCCACTTTGCAGCCATTCGACCTCGCGTCCCGCCTCTCCTATGCCCTGTGGTCCGGTCCGCCCGACGAGGAGCTTTTGGCACTGGCCGAATCCGGCCGACTGACCGATGCAAGTGTTCTTCGCCAACAGGTTCACCGTCTTTTGCAGGACCCGCGTTCGCTTCGATTTGCCAGAGACTTCCTCGACAGTTGGCTCAACCTGAGAACGCTTGGGGATTTTCCTCCACCCCGAAAATCTGCCTGGGAGTATTACGCCCGGAATCTTCCGGATGCCATGAAGCAGGAAGTTCGTATGCTGTTTGAGCACCTGCTTCGGGAAAACGGGGCAGTGAGTGATTTTCTCGATGCTGATTACACCTATGTGAACCGTGACCTGGCCCTGCTATATAGATTACCTCAGGGAAAGACACTGAAACTCAAGGATGGCTTCCAGCGTGTTCCGCTGAAAGAGACCTCCCACCGGGGGGGGCTTCTGGGAATGGCAGCCGTTTTGACAGTCAGTGCCAATGGGGTCGATACCTCGCCAGTGACACGGGGAGTCTGGGTATCGGAAAATATTCTTGGAATCCATCCCCCCCCACCGCCTGACGTCGTTCCAGCCATCGAGGCGAATGTTCGGGGCGCCAAGACCATTCGCGAACAACTGGCCAGGCACCGGGAGGACGCAGCCTGCCATGTCTGCCACCGCAATATTGATCCGCTGGGGTTTCCGTTGGAGCATTTTGACCCGATCGGACGCTGGCGAAACAGGTATCCGGGTATCAAGGGCAAGTCGGGTGCGGCCACGATTGATGCCTCGGGCAGTCTGCCGTCCGGAGAGTCCTTTAAGGGGTTTGCAGACTTCCGAAAGGTACTGGTGGAAAGACGATTGGATCCGTTTGCCCGTCACCTGATCGAGACACTGCTCAGCTATTCCAGTGGCCGCCAGATGGAAGCCGCCGACCAGTTTGAAATCAATGATATCCTGCAACGGGTCAAGTCAGATCAATACGGCTTCAGGACATTGGTCACCGAAGTTCTCGTCAGCCGGATTTTCCGCTCCCGCTAGGCTCTTTTCTGGTTGGCGTTTTGGCGATGGGACTATGGGCGGGCGTGGATGCCATGGGTACCGGCTGGACCTCGGCGAACACCAGTTCCATTCCATTGCAGTCCCGGATGCTGAATTCCCGGGTCCCGGCATCGGTCAGTTCGGGATTGGTTTGCACATCCGCAAAGTCACCGAGGTTCTTGAATATTTCTTCCAGGTTGTCGACGAACAGGTGGATCCTGCCCCAGTGGGAATGGTCAACCGGTCGGCAGACCTCCTCGAAGATGATCGTGGCATCTCCAAGTTGCAAAAGGCAGGAATGGTCAGAGAGTTCTCCAGGCTCAAGCACCAGTTCAAAACAGAGAACCTTGGTGTAATAGTCAATAGTCGTTTGCAGACTGTTGGTAAAGAATTGGGGCGTCATCGGAAGAGGGGCAAATGAAATGTTCCAAATTCGTGACCGCGCACGAATCAATCTGCCCACAAAAATGATTACCTGAATGAACCTGAGCCAGCAGCGATCCGCAATTCAGTGGATCGGTGCTTCGTCAGGGCAACGAATTCTGGTAATTTGTAATTGAATTGGCTCCGGGTCAATCCGGTGGCTGACCAAGTTACCATTCGACACATACTTGGATCGACTGAAAATTTGTCAGACACCAGTGATGTTGGGCCATTCTCGAACAAAATAACCATTTTTCCGGAAAAGATCGCCACAGGGCACGTCGCAGCCGGGACCTCCACCCGATTGGGTGGGGGCAATCGATTGATCTGCCCGCAGGATGAATGATGCCAAACCGAAAAACCTACCTTGCTGTCGATTTGGGGGCCTCCAGCGGCCGACTTGTTGCTGGACGATTCGATGGCAGCAAGCTGTCGCTACACGATGTGCACCGATTTGAAAATGGAGCGGTTTCTTTCAATAACCGGTTGCAATGGAACCTTCCAGGATTATGGCAGAACATCAAGGACGGGATGCGGAAAGCGAAGATCGAGTACGGTGTCTCCATTGAGAGTATCGGGGTGGATACATGGGGGGTCGATTTCGGTTTCCTCGGTCCACATGATGAGTTGCTGGGCAATCCCTACCATTACCGTGATTCCCAAACCGCCGGCATTCTTCCTTCCGTTTTTGAGGTCGTTCCGCGTGAGGAGATTTTCCGCCTGACCGGTCTTCAGTTCATGGAGTTGAATACACTCTATCAGTTGATCGCAATGCGAAGAGCGGAAAACCCGGTACTCCAGATGGCAGAGTCGATGTTGCTGATCCCCGACCTGTTTCATTGGTTGATGACCGGAGTGAAAACCAATGAGAGAACCAATGCGTCGACCACCCAGTTTTTTGACCCCCGGGCAAATGCATGGGCTGGGGAACTGTTGGAAAAGTTCGATATCCCAACCCATTTTTTACAGCCGATCACCGATCCAGGGACCAACATCGGCAGGCTGCTGCCCCGGTTGCAGGAAGAAACCGGTCTCACCGCGACCGATGTCATCCTGCCGGGGACACACGATACAGCCAGTGCGGTGATGGCTGTTCCCACCTCTTCGACCGGGAGCACCGACTGGTGCTACATCAGTTCCGGAACATGGTCCCTCATGGGTGTGGAAACTGGCTTGCCCATGATCAATGAGCGGGTCGGGGAATTGAACTTCACCAACGAAGCGGGCGTGGGTGGAACAACGCGTTTGCTGAAGAACATTGCCGGCCTCTGGCTGATTCAGGAATGTCGTCGGATCTGGCAGGAGGAAGGGCGTAACCTGGAATGGTTTCACCTGGTGGAAGCAGCCAACGAAAGTTCACCGCTGGTTTCCCTGATCGAGCCGGATCATCCACGCTTTGTGGCTCCCCGTAGCATGCCAGAGGAAATTCGCACTTATTGCCGCGAGACAGGGCAACCCGTTCCGGAAACCGATGGTGCGATCATTCGCTGTGCACTGGAGAGCCTGGCGATGCGTTACCGAATGGTGCTCGAATGGCTTGAGGAAATTGTTGGCAACCGGATCGAGACGGTTCACATTGTGGGCGGTGGAACCCAGAACGAGCTGCTTTGCCAGATGGCAGCCGATGCCTGTAACCGCCGGATTGTTACCGGTCCTGTTGAGGCGACTGCCATTGGCAACCTGATGCAACAGCTGATTTCGCGGGGGGACGTGGCTTCCATTGCCGAAGCCCGTTCCATCATTGCCCAGAGCTTTGATGTCAACACCTACGAGCCGCAGCAGGCGGCGGCGTGGGAGGAGGCTTATCCCAGGTTCCGGGCTCTGACGGAGCAGGGGTGAAATCCGTCAGATGAAAATCAGAATTGCAGCAAACGGGTTGGCCACGGACAGCGAAAGTGGAAAGCGGCTCGGTAATTTTGCTCAGCGGTTCCCTGCAGAACTTGCTAGGACCTCTCGTTTGCATCTTGAGATCGAACTGCCCAATTTTCACTGCAATGTAGGTGGAACGGATCCACTAACGGGCCAGCCCGCCTGCCTGGTCTGTCCTCGCAACCTTCCTGATTTTCGGCCCGAAACCGACCGTGTGGATGCTGTCTGCCGAAACACCCGGGGAATCATGGAGCGTGTGGCAGTTCTCCGCTTTTCGGGAGTGGCCGAACCGTTCTGGAAGGAACGGATTTTTGAATTGTTGGCGGGGTTGGGTGTCGGACCGACCAGTGATCTCAAGGTTTTTGTAACGACCAATGGAACCCTGCTGGATGAAACCGTTACAGAAAAATGGTTCGCCACGGTACCCAGTTCCGAGATCGCCTTTTCAATTGACGCGACACGACCTTCCACCTACGTCAAGTTGCGACGGATCGCTGAATTTGAAAAAGTGGTTCGGCAGATGGATCACTATTGCCGAACTCGCAACCCGGACCGGCATGTGGCCGTACTCTGTAACCAGGTCAACCTGATCAACCTGGACGAAGTCCCCCGGATGGTGCAGATGACCCGGGATCATTTTCTGCACTACCTGCAATTGTGCCTCACCCGGCCGGTTGGCAGGGGACTCGAGGAAATTTGTCTGAATGACCGGAACGTGGAAGCCTTTCGCAGGGCCCGGCGGGAGGCGAGCGAACAGGCAATGAAATTGGGGGTGAATGTTGTTTTCGGCAGCGATTGGCCTGCCTGAAATCAGATCGGTGGCAAGCGGCCAAATTGCGGGGTTGGGCCGGGAATCAACCAGGCTGGTTCATGGCAGGCCTGTTGCAGTGCTTGGCCAGAATCTGCCCGAGTCAACCCGGCTCCGCGATTTTCTTCCGGAGACGTTGGGGCAGTCATGCCGCGTTTCAATCAAAAAGGGAACCGAAATTCCGGTTGAACTGGCCTCGTGTCCAGACTTCGTCCACTCCGAGGCCACGCGCGTTTTCGAGGAGTTTCTCTTTCACATGGGGTGCGTAAGCGATTGTTCTCGGAATGTCCGTCGCTGCGGCTCGCAGGTTTTCAAGGATGGCTCCCAGGTCTCCCGGCGGTACAAATTCAAGATCGAAAATGACCAGTTCCGGCTGATCGGAAAATTCAGTGGAGGTGGCAGCGGGAAAGCGGATTTCGAATTCTTTTTCATGCGCCAGCGGTTTGACCCGTGAGGAAAACATCAGGTCGCTGGTGAAAAAAAGGCAGAGTTTCATCGAGAGAGATTCAGTTCATCAGGGAGTGTCAAAACGCCTGCGATCTGTCACCGGTATTTTCCGCCGGTATTTGGGCTCGCGGCGTCTCCTTGGAGGAGAGCAATTTTCATTTTAATGGGCACAAAATCCGCTTCCTAGGCGACTGGGGATCTGGAACTGTCAGGTTTCCTTTTCACCTTGCGAATTTTCATGCCCCGTTTGCACGCTGTTTTCTTCGCTGGCACGTTTGGGGTGTGGGCTTGGTCCCTTTTTGAATAATGGTATGAGTTTGGCGAACCGCCGCCCGTGGTGGAAAAAGGGGGAGGGAATCCGGAACGCTTCGACGCAGTCCCGGGATGGAACCGGGAAAGGCATTGAATCCAACAGACTTGAGGTCAATCGACTTTTGGCAAAACCAGGAACGGGATCCCAATTTGAATTCTGGAGGCCCGGGTCGGTTTTACCGGTAGCGGTGGGATCGATGGCAGTCGTTCAGCAAGGGGAAACCGGAGAAAGTAGTGAATGCCCGGTTGGCATGAAATCAGACTTCCCGGGGTAAACAGGATGAATCGTTACGCAAAGCGGAGAAATCCGGTTCTCAAGCAGAGATTGTCATTCACACAGGTTTCGGAATCGGCAACCAAAACTATAATTGAGAGATTCTTCCGGCAGCAATTTTCCGCATGAAACTCCAGTCAAAAACACGAATCGGCGCAGTGTCCTACCTGAACACCAAGCCGCTGATCGAGTCCCTGGAGGAGCGTTGCGAAAAAATAGAACTCTCGCTCGATCTGCCCAGTCGGCTGGCAACGCAACTGGCCCGCGGCGAACTGGATGTTGCCTTGATTCCCTCGGTGGAAACGTTTCGCATGCGGGGGGCCAAAATTCTGTCCGATGCCTGCATCGGATGCCGTGGCCCGGTTTGGAGCGTCAAACTGCTTTCCCGCAAGCCGTTCGAGGAGATCCGGACCCTGTCGCTCGACGAGGGTTCGCGAACCAGTGTCGGCCTGGCAAAGGTACTCTTGCGAAAGAGGTACGGGCTTTGCCCTGTTGTTTCCTCACTGCCGATCGACCAGGAACCGGAGACGTCCAGCAGTGACGCCATTCTCGTGATTGGAGATCGGGCAATGCACATCGAAACGGAGAAATTTCCCCACCAGTGGGACCTGGGTGAGCAGTGGTGCCGCTGGACGGGGCTTCCCTTTGTTTTCGCCATGTGGGTCACGCTGGCCGACCAACCCGACCCTGAACTGATCCAGGCCCTGGGCGACGCCCGGGATTACGGGATTTCCCGGATCGACGAAATTGCCCGCCGCGAGGCAAAGCGTTATGACCTGTCGGTGGAAAGTTGTTGCAGGTACCTGCGAGAGAACCTTCATTTCTGCATCGGTGAAGCTGAGCGGAAGGCGATCGAACTCTACCAGGCTTACCTGTTTGAACTGAATTTGATTCCTGAATCCAGAGAGTTGAACTTTTATGAGTGTCAGACTTCTTGAATCAGTCATTGATGGTCACGAAATGACAGCTCAAGAATGTGTTGAGCTGTTTTCATTCGGCAACCTGTCGGCCCTGATGAGTGCAGCCAACCAGGTTACTGCGCAGAAACATCCGGAGAGTTACCGGACCTACAATATTGACCGGAACATCAACTACACGAATATCTGCACAGCTGTCTGCGATTTTTGCGCCTTTTACAGGGGGCCCCGAAGCGATGAAGGATATGTCCTGCCCCGGAAGGAATTGCTGGCCAAAATCGGCGAAACCGTTGAGTTGGGAGGAGACCAGATCCTGATGCAAGGGGGCCTTCATCCGACCCACAAACTGGAGTGGTACGAAGAATTATTGCACGATATCAAGCGGGACTTTCCCCAGGTCAATGTTCATGGTTTCAGCCCTCCTGAAATTCATCACTTTACCAAGGTGAACAGGTTGCCCTTGGAAACCGTCCTTTCACGGCTCAGGGACGCAGGGCTTGGAAGTTTGCCGGGCGGTGGAGCGGAAATTCTTGTTGACCGTGTTCGGAAAGAGATCACCCGTGGAAAGGTCCTTTCCGATGATTGGCTGAACGTGATGCGGGTCTGGGGAGAATTGGGTGGTAAGGGATCTGCGACGATGATGTTCGGTCACGTGGAGACGATCGAGGAACGGGTGGAACACTTGCAGAGGCTGCGGGACCTGCAGGCTGAAAACCGGGTGTTCAATGCCTACATTTGCTGGACGTTCCAGCCGGACAACACGGAGATGTCCCATCTTCCCCCGCTTGGGTCGCACGAGTACCTCAGGACACTGGCCATTTCCCGGCTCTTTTTGAACAATTTCGATAATATCCAGTCCAGTTGGGTCACCCAGGGACTGAAAATTGGTCAGCTGTCGCTGGTGGCCGGTGCCAACGACATGGGCAGCCTGATGCTGGAGGAAAACGTTGTCGCCGAGGCCGGCACGGTCCATTACCTGACGCTGGACGAAATCAGGGATTCCATTTCTGATCTTGGTTTCACTCCCCGGCAACGAAACGTGCACTACGAATTGATGAGCGAAGAAGTTGCCCAGTTTGCCGTGCAGGCCAATCGCAGAAGAATCGCTGAATTGAGTGCCGATCGCCCCAGCGTGTACTCGATCGCAAAGTAGCGGGTTTGCCGGCAGGCTGCCGAGGGTCGGGGGCCACTGTTTTCAAGTCGGCGGTCAGGTTCCCTGGCCCTAACGCTTTCTGCCAAAACGACTTCAGCCAACCGGGATTTTTCGTATCGTGGTGGTGCGAGATTGCCTGCCCAACGAACGCCAGGTCATAATCCCGTCTTTTGGCGACCTGGACTTTTGGCAGGTTCGCATGCATCCGGCAGACGCAACAGACGTCCCCTCTTTTATCCGTTGGTTTTGTACCCCGGTTTCGCGAAGTTGCGGTTCTCACGGCGGTTGGAATCCAACCGCGTTAACCGGGCAGGGATCGGATGTCGCAAAAAACAGGTGGGAACTGCGGATCTGTCTGATTCAACCCGTTGCAGTCGATCCGAATGATGCGACAATTCTAGATTCGTATTCTTCAACTCCTTGGGTTCGATCATGAACGACCAGTCCGACCTGCCAAATCCTGAAGATGAAAATGAAATTCGCAAAGCCCGCCGGGCCAAGATGCAGAAAATCGTCGAGATGGGAATTGATCCCTGGGGGGCCCGTTTTGATGACCGGAGCCTGATCTCGGACATCAGGAATCAGCAGGCTGAAATCCGCTACACGCTTGAGGAAGGAACCACCCTGGAATTGCCTTCCCTTCAGACGCAAGCCGAAAGAGATGATTTCAAGGCGTGGGTGTCAGAGCAGGGTAAAGGGACGATGTCCGGTCCGCGTGTCCGGGCCGCTGGAAGAATCATCCTTTCCCGGGACAAGGGGAAGCTCTTTTTTATCGATATCCAGGACTGGTCGGGACGGATCCAGCTGTTTATCGGAAAAAACCAGGTGGGTGAAGAGAATTGGAGCCTGGTCCAATGCCTGGACCTCGGGGATATCATTGGCGTGGATGGCGAATTGAAAGTCACCAAGACCGGGGAGCTTTCCATTTTTGCCAGCCAGGTTCATTTCCTGACCAAGACACTTGAGCCACCCCCTGCCAAGCATATGGGGATGACTGATCCGGAGTTGCGCCAGCGGCAGCGTTATGTCGACCTGGCCTACAACGAGGGAGTTGTCGACAGGTTTCTGGACCGTTCGAAAATCGTTCAGTCGGTCCGGGAAACCCTGGCCAGTAACGGTTTTGTCGAGATCGAGGGGCCAACGCTGCACGCGATTGCCGGTGGAGCAGCCGCGAGGCCTTTTATCACCCACCACAATGCCCTGGATCTTGAGCTCTACATGCGGATTGCCCTGGAGCTTCATCTCAAACGGTTGCTCGTAGGTGGAATGGAGAGGGTGTTTGAACTGGGACGCGTTTACCGGAATGAAGGGATCAGTCTCAAGCACAATCCGGAATTCACCATGCTGGAGGTTTACCAATCGTTTGGCGACTACCGCTCGATGATGGACCTCACCGAACAGATCATCTGTGACGCAATTCGCAAAATTGGTCACGGATTTGTTCTTCCCTGGGGTGATGACTCGATCGACTTTACCCCGCCTTTCGAGCGGCGAACGTATGACGAACTGTTTGCGGAAAACACGGGGATCGATCCTGACGATCCGGAACAGATTCTTCGCCTGGGGAAGGAACTGCATCTCAATGTGGATGGTAAGCACACCGACGTGATCAAGAATGAAATTTTTGAGGAAAAGGTGGAAGATGCACTCGTGGGGCCGATTTTCGTTACCGACTATCCAGCCAGCATCTGTCCGCTGACCAAGCGGAAAACCGACAACCCCAAGATCGCTGAACGGTTCGAGCTTTTTATCAAGGGAATGGAGCTGGCCAACGCCTATACCGAATTGAACGACCCGGACCTGCAGGAAGAGTTGTTCCAGACCCAGTTAAAGGGTTTGGCCGAGGAGGATTCGATGGCCAAGATGGACCACGATTTTGTCAGGGCCCTGCGGAACGGCATGCCGCCTGCCGGGGGATTGGGCATCGGAATTGATCGACTGGTGATGTTGCTCACCAACTCCCAGAGCATCCGCGACATTATCCTTTTTCCCCTGCTGCGTCACGAAGTCGAAGGATGACAACTGGCTGCTAACGGAACTGGGATTTGCTACGCAGCAGGTGGTGGTAGTGCTGGGCGAAACGATGGGCTTCGTCACGGACATATTGGAGCAGTCGGGATGCAAAAGAGGTTTTTGTCAGCTTGAGCGGTTTGGGTTCTCCCGGGACAAAGACCTCTTCTTCCTTTTTGGCAAGTGAGAGCAGAGTGGGAGGAGTGATTTCAAGCTGTTGGAATGCCTCGACTGCCGAGGAAAGCTGACCTTTGCCCCCGTCGATCAGAAGGATGTCGGGAAAGGTTTCACTTTCATCTGAAAGCCGTTTGAATCGCCTTGCCACTACCTCGTGAATGCTGCGGAAATCATCGACCCCCCGGACATCCTTGATCTTGAAGCGGCGATAGCCGGGCTTGAACGGAATCCCGTCGATGAATTGAACGAGACTGGCTACCGTTTCTCCTCCGCCGAGATGGGCGATATCCACCCCCTCGATCGTCCTGGGAGTTTCGGAAAGCCCCAGGACTTTTCGCAGCCCATTCAGTCCTTTCCTGGGGTCAATGTAAAAGACCTCAGGTTGCGCGTGGGTGTCCAATTCTCCCCGTTCGTCGAGGCGTTCAAGCATTGAAATCTCATCGCGTAAAATGGCGGCCTCTTCGAAACGCAAGCCTTTGGAAGCTTCGCCCATTTCCTTGCGAAGCTGACCCAGCAACCGCTTTTTGTTGCCGGCGAGAAACATCTGCAGGCGTTTGATGTCCTTGCGATAATCGTCCTTGGAAATTCGCAGGTTGCAGGGGGCGGTGCATTGTTTGATGCTCGCCAGCAGGCAGGGGCGAAACCACTTCCATTTTTCGTCACCTTCTTCGATGTCGAGGGTACAGGTTCGGAACTTGAAGATGCGCTGCAGGACCTGGATCGCACCCCTCAGGGCCCCGGCGCTGGCAAAGGGGCCGTAAAGCTTGACTCCCTTGTTCGGTGGGGTGCGGGTTAACTCCACCCTTGGGAAATCCTCACTTGTCGTAATCATCAGGTATGGAAATGACTTGTCATCCTTCTGCTCTTTGTTGTTCCGTGGCTGGATGTCCTTGATCAGCCGGGACTCGACCAGCAAGGCGTCCACTTCGCTTTCGCACTCCAGGAAGTCGGCGTCCGCGATTTCGTGCAGCCAGCCGGCAAGCCGTGATTCCTCCTCGGCGGCTTTCAGGAAATAGCTTCCGGCCCGACTGCGCAGATTCTTGGCCTTGCCCACGTAGATGACCACCCCACCCTGGTCTTTAAAGAGGTAGACACCCGGCTTTTGAGGAAATGTCCTCACTTTGTCGGCAACCGGGTTGGTAACAGGATTCGCCTTGCCCTCCGCTGATGGAGGATCGGGAACGCTGCCCTCATCCATGTCAGTTTCGGAAGCTTTGGTGGTTCGGTTTTTTTTCATCAGATAGGCCTGTATTTCCATCATAGCGGCAGAGCGCCGATTGTCGAATTGACTCAACCCTCCCGGGATCCTGCTTGCTAGCAGGACGGATCGCGTGGAAATCAGGCTAGGTGAAACCCATCCTGTGGTTTAGTTTATTCACTTCCCGGGATACTGATCAAAAAGCGTTTCGGGACATGGGGCAGGGAAAGCCACGAAAGATTCGTTTCGGAGACTGGGCATGGATGCTCGTTTTTTTTTATTTTTTTGCTTGCTGTTCTGTCCGGGCGTCTGCGTCGCCGGAAATGGGACGGGGAATCTGCGGACACGCAATTTCATTGTGACTGCTCCGAATCAGCAGTTGGCCTCAGAGGTGGGATTTGCCGCGGAGAAATATCGCCGCCAGCTGGCCAGAGAGTGGTTGGGCCGTGAATTGCCCGATTGGCCACAACCGTGCGTGATCACGGCAAGAATCAATCGGCAGGCCTTTGGCGAGACGAGCTTCTCCTTTGCCGGGCGAGGACGAAAAAGCCGACCCTTTGATTTTGTCATGCAGGTAAATGGCTCCAGGGAAAGGATTCTCGATTCGGTTCTTCCTCACGAAATCTCGCACACCATTTTTGCCACCCACTTTGGGCAACCCTTGCCTCGCTGGGCAGATGAAGGAGCCTGCACCACCGTGGAGCATGTTTCCGAAAGACGCAAAAACCACCGCATGCTGATTGAATTCCTGACCACCGGTCGTGGAATTCCGTTTAACAGCATGTTTGCCATGAAACAGTACCCGCGTGACATTCTACCGTTATACGCACAGGGCTATTCTCTTTGCCGTTTCCTGATTCAACGGGGAGGGAAAATCAAGTTCGTCCAGTTCATGGAGGATGGGGTGGATACATCCAACTGGAATACCGCAGTCCGGCAGCATTACGGAATTCGCGACTTGTCTGCATTGCAGGTACAGTGGCTGGGTTGGGTCAAAGAGGGGTGCCCTGGACCTTATCCCGTGGACCAGGCTGTGATTCAATCCGGAAGTGAATCATCCCGAGGCGCCGTAACCGCCAAGGCCGATTACCTCGCAACCCGAACGGATGCCCCGGCAGGAAAAGACGGTCAACTGTCGGATGGAAATGCTTTTCCGGGCAGCCAGCCCGATACGTCCACCGAAATAGGCGGCAATTTCTATTTCAATGAGATCCAACGTGCCAAAAACGGGGTCTTGCTGCGTTAGCGGGTTGTTTGGCAACCCGGAATGGTCATCCGTGCAGTGACGCTCCACCGGGGAGAAGCGGATTCCAGTCCGCTCTTTTGACTTTCCCACAGTGGGAGGGGCCTTCAGCAAACGGCGCTCGATCACCGTGGCAGGTTCCTGCTTGTCCGGTTGGCACGTCCGCCGGCAGCAGGAAGTTGTTTTACCAGGGACCTGTTCCGGTCATTTCAGGGGAACAAAATCCCCACCGCGCGGGGGAGTCCTGGCGACGTCAGCTGCTGCGGAACTTTTTTGAGCAGGCGGAAAACGCCTTTTGAATTCTTCACCGACTTCGGCGGTGATGTCGTATTGGTCGACCAGGCAAAATACATTCTCCTGTCGAATGACGATGCTCAGACCCTTTTTCTTCGCGATCATTCGGGCAATCGGTTTAACCTGGATCAGGAACTGTTCATCCAGCTTCTGTTTGATGGCGGTCAGCTTGATTCGCGTTTCCTGCCACTTGAGGTTGTATTCAGAGGACTGTTGGTTGCGAAGAGCGGCGAGCTTCCTGAGCTGTTCTTCCGATGGCTGGTCCCCGTATTCTTTTTCCAGCTGGACCCTTTTTTCCAGGTGGATTTTTCTCAGCCCATCCAGCACCAGTTTGAATTCAGCTTCCTGCTGATTCAGTTGGCCGTTGATCTCGGCCAGTTTGCCACATTCGGTCGCGATTTTCGTGACGTCGATGGTCGCGACTCCCGCCTCGGTTGGTGCCACGGAATCCGTTTTGACGGGGTCGGCAACGGCAGCTGATTCCGAGTCTGCAGATTTTTGACTGCAACCACCGGCTGACAAGGCAAGGATCAGAACCGGCAGCAGGCAGCAGGCTCGGAAAAAAATGAACCGATTGAAATGGAATGGAGACATCTTTTCCTCCCTGAATGACGGTAACCTTTTCCTTGGTCGGGCCTGGTCCCACAATTTGACTGACCTGGCGATTGCAACCAAACGCCGTTCGTGAGAGTAGCAGAATCCATCCGGCGTTGACTACGCCGATTCTCAACGAAGGCTGGTTGGCGGGTTACCGAACCCGCGGGATGTCAGCATTGGTAGCAGGTAAAGCTGTCAAAACCTTCGAATGCCGCCCTGTTTCCTCCCTGCTGGGAGGCAAGTTGCAGCTTACTGGCCGGAGATCGATTTCCATCCGCCACTGCGGAATGCCGGGGCTTGGATAGCGGTTTTCGAGGGCATGGATTTCCTGCTGTCCTGCTTTTGGAGTTTTCCTTCCCGTTCCATCGAAGTCAGGTAACCGGCACTTCGAGCGGGAGAGTAATTCCATTGGCCGCGAATCAGTTTGGCCGTTCGGTTTCCATGGCTGAAAACCGGTGCGGCATTTTCCGGAAGATTCAGTCCCGGTGCCTGGTGAGATGAATTCTGTGCCGGGTTTTCGGCCGAGGGCATTGGATCAGGTTCCGGTACCGGGGTTTCGTTAGCCGGTTTCTGCAGCGTGGTGTCCTGCTTGATGTCGCTGGAGTTGAGTTGCGGTACGGTGTTTGCCGGGACATCGTACTGGCCCCCGATATTGACTCCCGCGGGAGCCTGGTTCTGTACAATGCCACTGGTGACCGGGGCTGTGCCGGCAGCCGGTGCGGTGCCGCAGGAGGTGCAGGAACCGCAACCGTTACCTGAATAGTTGGTTTCATAGACCGTGTAGGGGACTCGCTGCTGTACCGTCCGGTAAACGGTTTGATAGGTGGTGTAGGGGACCCGCCTGGCCTGCATCTGGTAGTAGGTGCAGGGTTTCATGCAGGTGGAAATGCACCCGGTCTGAGGATTGGTCGTGGTTACGGGGCGGTAATAGGTCACCGGTACCCGGTACCACTGGGTGCGGAAGGCCGTGTAGGGAACGTAATTGGCTACAACCCGGTTAACCGTCTGGTAACAGGTTTTCGGGCAGGTGGTCATGCAGGTGCCTGGCATTTGGGCAGCCGGCGAAACGGGTGGGTTCACCTGGCCCCGGTAAAATGCATGCTGGCGATAAGCATTGAAATTCTGGACAACGGGGCGACCCCGCAACCAGTCCAAGAGGGGGCCTGCCTCGCAGGATTCGGCAAAAATTCCGGAAAACAGCAGAATCGCGCTAATGGCTGGCAATCGGTTGGTCAACATTTTTTAGTGCCCTTGGCGAGTCGGGGGTAGCAATAGCTGCACGCAAAAGATTAAGGCACCAAACTTGAAGGGAAAAGGATTTTTTTTGAAAAAGTGTCTCGATACGATGTGCCCGGTAACGGTTATGACGGCCAGAAAAAGTGATCCGTGCAAAATCAATCGCCCGCCACTGCTTGCAGATCTGACAGGACCGGGGCTTCCGTTTCGCTAGCTGCAGGCGAAAAAATCAGGATTGCGTAAAAATCAAATATGCAGCAAATTGAACTGGTATCCCGTTCATTCGAAAGGAAGCGAATGTTTCAAAGTAGTAGCGTAATCAAGCTGCAGGACTCGACCACCGAACGTTGGCACGATGAAGCGGTTGACAATCCGTATGCCGGATTCATGTCGATCGTCTGCCAACAACATGCTTTCAATTTCAACCTGTGGCATGAAGAGGACGTTGCCCGCAGCAAGGATGTGACGGATGAACGGATTGCGCAGGTAAAACGGGCGATTGACAAACTCAACCAGAATCGGAATGACTGGATTGAGAAGCTGGATGACTGGATTACCGAAACGCTCGAACAGAACGCAATCGTGCCCAGGCCGAATGCGCCGATCAATACCGAAACGCCAGGCAGTGTGATTGATCGATTGTCCATTCTTTCGATTCGGCTTTTTCACCTTGAGGAACAGTTGCAACGCAGTGACGTTGATGAAAGCCACATTCAATCGGTGCAGCAGAAGATCGCGATTTGTCGGCTGCAACAGGCGGAACTCGGTCAGGCGCTTGATGAATTGATGGAGGAAATTTCCCTGGGGAACAAACGCCATCGCACTTATCGCCAGTTCAAAATGTACAATGACCCGACTCTTAATCCGTACCTGTACGGCAAGGCAGCGGCCTGAGGCAAGCCGAACCGTCCGAACTGCGAAGAGTACCTGCTACCAACGCCGTGAGTGAATCCTCGCAGTGAATCCCGGAAATGGGTTGGCAGGGTCTCCCGGCGAGTCTGAAACGCAGGAAGGTTTCCCATGATTTAAAATTGGGCACAGAAGCCTGGAAACAGATTCCGGGCGAAACCCTTCCTCTTTGCTCGGCGGAATGGAATCCGGGTGGACTCATGAGCCCGGGAATGGCTTCAGGCAATGATTTTCAGGGCAGCTTCGCCACTGACATCGGTCAGGCGAAATTCACGTCCCGCGTATCGGTAGGTCAGTTTTTTGTGGTCCAGCCCAAGCAGGTGCAGCAAGGTGGCGTGCAAATCATGGACGTGCATCCTGTCTTCTATCGCGTAGTAACCGTAATCATCGGTCGCACCGTAGCGAAAACCGCCTTTGACCCCTCCTCCCGCCATCCACATCGTAAAACCCTGTGGATTGTGGTCCCGGCCATTGTTGTTTTCTGCAACCGGGGTGCGGCCAAATTCTCCTCCCCAGAGAACCAGGGTTTCATCCAGCAGGCCCCTCCGTTTGAGGTCCGTCAAGAGTCCGGCAATTGGCAGGTCGACCTCGCTGGAATTTTTGGCATGTCCGTTCAGGAGGTTTGAATGTTGGTCCCACTGGACCTTGGAATCGCTATGGGTGACCTGCACGAACCGGACTCCCTGTTCCGAGAAACGCCTCGCCAACAGGCACTGTCGGCCAAAGTCTTCGGTGATCGGATTGTCCAACCCATAGAGCTTTCCGGTTTCCGCCGATTCACCGGATAGATCCTCGAGTTCCGGCATTTCGGTTTGCATGCGAAAGGCGAGTTCAAAAGACTGCATCCTGGCCGCCAGGCTCTGCTCCAATCCCGATGCTTCCAGGTGTTTTTGGTTGAACTGGGACAGGAGATCGAGTTGTCGCCGCTGCGTTTTTGCAGGCTGCCTACTGCGTGCATATTTCAGGCGGGCCCGATCTGATGGCTGGCTGGCGACACCCAGGGGCGTTCCCTGGTAATAGGCGGGCAAAAAGGCATTGCTCCAATTCTTGACCCCTCCATGGGCGAGTGTTGGGCAGATGGTGATGAACCCGGGCAGGTTCTCATTTTCGCTGCCCAGTCCAAAAGTAACCCAGGATCCCATGCTGGGTCGCACAAAATTGTCACTGCCGGTATGCAGTTTCAGCAGCGCTCCCCCGTGCGCGGCATTGGTACCGTGGACTGAATGCAGGAAACAGATTTCATCGACATGTTTGGCGACGTGCGGAAACAGTTCACTGACAAGCATCCCTGATTTGCCGTGAGGAGTGAATTTCCAGGGGGATTTCAACAGCTTACCGGTCTTGGCGAACTGAACCCGGGGTTTGGCAAACGGGAGTTCCTTGCCATCATCCTTTTGCAGTTGCGGTTTGAAGTCGAACGTGTCGAGATGCGAGGGCCCCCCCTTCATGAAAAGGAAGATGATCCGTTTGGCGGCAGGCCGGAAATGGGGAATGCGTGGTGCCAGGGGATTGGAGGCATCTGCCGGGGCCGCGCCAGCAGGAGCCCTTTCCTGTTCTCCTGCGGAGGCCTGACCGGCCAGGAGAATACTGAATGCCATGTGGCCAAAGCCAATCGCCGAATGCTTCAGAATATCACGTCGTGTGGGCGTGGCCGCGGGGGCCAGGTTGCCATCAAGCTTTTCTGAGCAGGAGGTGTTCACTGGATACCGCCTAGCGAATGTAGAGGAATTCATTGGACATCAGGATCGTTTGGCAGAACAGGTTCCAGGCGGATTTCTGTCCCATCTCGTTTTGCATTTCCCGCAGGAAGGACCGGTCACGCGAGATTTCATCGTAGGTGGGTTCCCGACTGAAAGCGATCTGGTAGGCCAGCCGGTGTCGAGAAGCTGGATTGGACTTGCTGGCGAGAATCCTGTCGGCAAGTGATTCGCTGATTTCTGCCGAAAATTCACTGTTCATCAGGAACAGGGCCTGGGGGGCGACGGTCGTTGAGCTGCGGTTGCTGTCTGTCACGCTGGCGTCGGAATAATCAAAAAGCTGAAACACGTCGTAGAGGTGGTTGCGAATCACTGGCAGGTAGACAGACCGCGTCCTGGCGTCATAGCGGGTCAGGTCTTTCGAAGTGTGATCAAAAAGGAACTCCCGATTCTTGACATGCAGCTGGGATCCCCCCATTCGGAGATCCAGGCGTCCGGCAACAAACAGCAGGGAGTCCCTGATGGCTTCCGCCTCCATCCTTCGGATGCTGGTTCGTCCCTGCAGCAAATTCTCGTCATCTTTTGCCTGGAGGTTGCCATCAATTCGACTCGTCAATTGGTAGGTGCGGGAAGTCAGGATCAAACGGTGAAGGGACTTGATGGACCACTCGCTCTCGATCAGTTTCCACGCGAGCCAGTCCAGTAATTCGGGATGGGTGGGGCGTGATCCCAGCTTTCCAAAATTATCTGTAGACTCCACGATCCCGCGACCAAAATGCCAACGCCAGATGCGGTTGACAATGACACGGGCCACCAGTGGATGCTTCGGAGAAACCAGCCAGTTGGCCAGTTCGAGCCTGCCACTCTGATTTTCCGGAAGCCGACCGGAATGACCCAGCACACGGGGGAACCCTCTTGGGACATTTTCACCCAGGGTCAGGTGGTTCCCACGGATATGGACCCTGAGGTCAACAGGGCTTTCCAGGTCCGTGACGCTCATGGCGGTTGGCAGTTCCGTTTGGGCCGCTTCCAATTCTGCGATCTTTTTCCTCAAGGTCTCCAGGTTTTTGCGGGCAGCGGCAGAAAAACCGGTTTCTTTTTGCTGTCCACTGCGGGCCTGCTCCTTGCGAATGTTGGCCTTCAATTCTTCCTGCCGGTTTTCAAGTTTTTTCTGGAGTTGCTCCCAGGCCTGCTTTTGCTGTTGTGTCGCGAGGGAGACTTCGTTCCACCTGGCGATTTTCCGAAAGTGTTCCATGGTCCGGGTACTTTTGAAAATTCCGGCCATGGCGTAGTAGTCACGGGTCGATATCGGGTCAAACTTGTGGTCGTGGCAGCGGGCACATCCCAGCGTGACGGCCAGGAAAACCCGACCGACGGTATCCACCTGCTCATCGACAATGTCCATTTCCATTTTGGTTTCGTCGACTTCTGCCAGCACCTTGGGGCCCAGCGAAAGAAAACCGGTGGCGATGATCGGATCATTATTTTCGTGGACGGGCTTCCTCTCACTGGCCAGCAGGTCGCCGGCCAGTTGTTCCCGCGTGAATTGATCAAATGGTTTGTCCGCGTTCATGGAGCGGATGACATAGTCGCGGTATCTCCAGGCGTTTCCATACGCTATGTTTTCGTCGAGACCGTTTGAGTCTGCGTAGCGGGCCACGTCCAGCCAGTGACGTCCCCAAACCTCTCCGTACCGGGGAGAGGCAAGGTAGCGGTCCACCCTTTTTTCGTAGGCATCGGCCGATGGGTCATTCACGAACTGTTCCACTTCATCAGGATCGGGAGGAAGACCTAACAGTCCCAGTTTCAGTCGCCTGATCAGGACCGGTCTCGACGCGGTCGGCTGAGACGGAAAGCCCAGTTCTGCCTGCCTGGTCTGCAGGAAGCGATCGAGCTGGTTGCCAGAGGGATATCCCTCGATGGCGTCAGGGACTTTGGGCGGATGTTGGCCCAGCGGTTGAAAGGCCCAGAACTCTCTTCCTCTTTCGAAGTTGATGCTTTTTTGTCTGGATGCCTTTCCGTTCCTGGGATCAGGGGCCCCCATCCGGATCCACTCCTGCAGGATTCCGATTTCGTGCGGGGAGAGCTTTCCGTCGGGCGGCATTTCCAGGTCATCCGAACGGTGCAGGATGGCATCCATCAACAGGCTTTTTGCCGGTGAGCCCGGCTGGATGGCAGGCCCCAGGTCTCCTCCCCGGGTCCATCCCTGGCGGGAATCAAGCAACAGGTTGCCCCCGATGCTCTCGCTGCCGATCGAATGGCATTTCAGGCACCTGTTGACCAGCAGGGGGCGGACATATTTTTCAAAATAATCCAGTCCCTTACGGTCGTCGGCGATTGTGGGACTCGCCAGCAATGGAAACGCAAGGATAGCCAGCGACAGGACGGGGAAAGGTCTTGGCAACCATCGGTGCAGAAAGGAGCCGTTTGGCAGGCAGCTTGATTTCATTGGTGGGTCGGAGCGAAAGGAAGGTCCGCCCATTATAGCGGGGTATGAAGGCGAATTCACAGCTGATTTTGCTGGCGATGCAGGGAAGAACCGCTTATTTTGCCTGGAAGTTCAGCGGGCCAAAACGGGAACTTGTATTCTTGACGTAAAATCCGATCCAGTTCACTTCCTTGATTGATTCCGGGAGTTTGAATTTCATTTCTTTACCATTGATGTGGGCTGTGCCTTGGCCGGTTTTCAGGTTGCATTCAAATACCAGTTCGAAAGTGTCTCCAACCTGGAAATCTCCCGGGATCGATCGGGTCATTCCCACATTCTGCCAGCCTCCGGGAAAAGCAATATGTTGGCCGAGGCCGATACCGGTTCCAATCTTGAAAGTGGCGTTGTTGGTCGGGCTGGCGCCCATCGCGATGGCAGCGTTACGAGTCGTGCCCCGCTCCTGCGCCGATCGGTAGCTGGTCTGCAGGCGGAAGCGGTGCTTGCCCTCAAGATCCACTTTTTTCAATGCCAGGCCTTCACCCGGGGCAGTCAGTTGATATCCGGTATCGGCCCGGGCCAGGGTTCCTCCCAGTACCACATCGAATTCTCCGGTCTGGTCGATTCCCCGTGGAAGTTTCTTTTTTGATTTTCCCGGTTTTCTGGTTCTGGGTTTGTCGTTTTTCCACCAATCCGGACCATCGGCCAACACCGAGGCATCGTAGGCCTTGAGCTTTTCTCTCAGCGTTTCAAACCGGTCCGGAAATTCGGCCGACAGATTCCTTGTTTCTTTTTCGTCCCTTGCAATGTTGTAAAGCTCGAAACTTGTCAGGTCATCCGAACCGATGATTTTCCAGTCTCCCACGCGCAGAGCTACCCGCGAATTTTCGGCCGCCAGGTGGTTTCTCCAGTACAGGGGCTGTTTTCGTACGATCGGTTTGCCGTCAAAAAGGGGGAGCATGCTGGCACCGTCGATGATACGGTCGGCCGGAAGCGGTTGCCCCACAATGTCACAAAGGGTGGAAAAGACGTCCGAACCGATAACCGGGGTGTTGCTTTCAGTTCCGGGACTGATTTTTCCGGGCCAACGCACAATGCCGGGAACCCGGATACCTCCTTCATGAGTATGCCGTTTCCGTCCCCGCAGTCCGCCGGTCGACCCCCGCGTGCGTCCCTGGGTCCCTTTCCCCTCGGGGCCGTTGTCGGATGTGTAGAAGACAAATGTCGTATCTCGATACCCGAATTCATCTACCGCGTTCATCAGGTTGCCAAACGCCTGGTCCAGTTGAGTGATGTTGCCATGGTGTTGACGGATGCCCTCGTCGGAGATGTCAGAGTAGGGCTGCATGAATTTTTGTGCAGATTCGATGGGCAGGTGGGGTTCGTGTGTCCAGACGGTAAGAAAAAAGGGTCGCGATTTATCCTTCCGATTTTGCAGCCAGGAAATCGCTTCCTGGACACAGATCAGCGAACTTGGGCCTTCCATGCGACCAACCGGCTTTCGATTGCGGACAAAATTCACCGGGTTGAGGTGATGGGGCGCCGCGTTATTCTGGGTTGCCATCCAATGATCGTATCCATGGTTGTCGGGCTGGGGTTGCTCCTCGCTGTTGAACTTGCCGTTGAGGTGCCACTTGCCTACGTGACAGGTGTCGTATCCTTTTTCCCTGAGAATTTCGGCGATCGTGATTTCACTTTCCCTCAGGTAGTATTGGCTGTTGGATGGAATCCATCGCCAGACCCCGTTGCGGTATGGGGTTCGGCCTGTCAGAAGGCTGGATCGCGAAGGAGAGCAGACACTGCAGGCGGAATAGCATTGGGTCAATCTCAGGCCTTCTCGGGCGAACTTGTCCAAATGAGGGCTCTTGATGCGTGGATGCCCGTAACAGCCAAGGTCACCCCAGCCCTGATCATCAGTGAGAAAAATGATCAAATTGGGTGATGTTGGCCCAGTTTGCGAGGCAGGTTTTTCACTGCTTGCCAGGGAAACAGACTGGGTGACCCATCCAAGCAGTAATGCCTGGAACAGAGTTTTTCCGGTTCTTGGTGTAAGCATCCTGTTCAATCGCTTTGTCGGGGTTGAGTCGAAACGGTTTTAGGGCTGTTCATTTTACATCAATCAATTCTGATTCAATTGGCCGATATACAGAGAGGATCCCCTCCAGTTTTTCATGCGAACTCCTACCAGGTGCGACCAAAAATGTGTTTTGTAGGATTTTGGAAAACCACGCCCTGTGCCCTTTTCCTGGGCTTTTTCAGTTTCCCGGGCTTGTTCATTTTTCAGGGCCCGTCGTTTGCCAGGGCATCTGAAACCAGTGACACTCTCCTTTTCAAGTCCAGGGCCCATGACTTTGGCACACTGGCCCGCGGAGCCCGGGCGGTTCACCGGTTCCAGTTTCGGAATCCTCATGATGAGCCGATGGTGATACGCTCCGCTCGCTCTTCCTGCGGGTGCACCCGTGTGTCCATTGCCGATCGCGTAGTGGCGCCCGGTCAGCAAGGTGTGCTCCTGGCCGAATTCAACACACGTTCGTTCCTGGGGAAAAAATCAGCCACGATTACTGTGGTCATCGAACGGCCGGTTCGGCGTGAGATTCAGTTGCGTGTCAGCGGTAACATTCGGAGCGATGTCGTCCTCGATCCCGGTGCCCTGGAGTTCCGCAATGCCACGCAGGGGGAAATCCTTTCCAGGACGACCACGATTCACTATGCAGGATCCGATTCCTGGAAAATTGTAGACGTAAAAAGCTCTCTTGATTTCCTGCAGGCGGACCTGCGGGAAACCGGGAGGGGGAATGGTTCGGTGAAATATGAACTGACGGTCACCATGCGGGGTGATTACCCTGCAGGTAACCTTCGTGATCTGCTTACGATTGTTACCAACGATACAACCCAAGAGCGGATTCCACTCTCCTTTTTTGCACAGGTCAGCTCACCTCTTTCAGTATCCCCACAAAGTATCCTGCTGGAACCCAAGCCCGTAACCAGGAAAATTATTCTCAAAGGCAAGGAGGCATTCTCCATTTCCAGGGTGGTCTGCGGGGACAGTCGCTTCGAATTCAAGTATTCAAGGTCAAAGAAAAAAACACAGCTGGTGACGATTGCCTTTTTGCCGGAAGAAAAAAAGGTGACCGGACCTGTTCATTCGACTCAGAATCCCGGTCAGTTGGCCGTTCCTGCCGAGCCGGCTGCCCTCTCAAGTTCCAAGGGGCGAATACCTGTTTCCGGCCCGATTGAAATCAGGTTCGAAACAGATCTTGGGCCCGGTGTCTCCCGCTCGGTGTGGGCCACGTTTCAATCGGAATCGGAATAGCCGGCCCTTCCGGCAGTCGCCACCGCCAGGAAAAACAGGTGGAGATCCGGTGGGCGCTGCGGTGGCTTTTCAGCGGCATTCTTTCAAGGGCATGCCTGCTTGATTCCACCTGGGGTTACAGTGCTGCGTGAGCATGACGTGGGTCCATGAAGGGAGCGCCACCGCACTGGGTATTTTGGAAAGATACCTGATGCCGGAGAAGCAGTGGATGATTCTCCGGATCAGCCATAGCTCTCTTTGGACTATCGGCGTCCGCGTCCTGCGCCACCTCCGCCGCCACCCCGACGGCCGCGATCTTCTCGTGGACGAGCTTCGTTGACCTGGATAGCGCGACCAGAGATTTTCTGCAGATTCAGATTCTCCATTGCGTTTCGGGCTTCGTCATCATTCGGCATTTCAACAAAACCGAAACCACGGGATCTGCCAGTTTCACGATCCAGCAGTACTTTCGCAGATGCGACCGCACCGTAGGCTTCAAAAGCCTCTCGAAGATTGTCATCGGTCACTTCGTATGAAAGATTTCCAACAAAAAGATTCATCTCATCCTTTCTGAAAAAAACGATACCAAAAAAACCTCAGAAAGGATCCAACCTGGTTGGAATTCAATTCCGGGTGCCCAACCCTTTTTTCACATCGCAAATCCAACTCGTTGATCGAACCATGGTTCGCGGAAACAGGGATCGCGGAATCATGGTTCGCGGAAAAATGGAACGGAGCCTTGATGGGCTGCGGAATACCACATTCCGATTTTCGACAGGTCGACCGGGTCGGTTCCTGCCGGAACTCCAACCGTTTTGTAGTCAAGGCAACTTAATTGCGTTAGACTACCAACCCAAACAAGGAAATCTACTTTTGCAACGACGGACGAAAACACGCAGGTGTTCATGCGTCGCGATTCAAAATTTTCAGGCGGTTTGATTGTAACAGGTTTTAAGGGGTGTTGTGATTCATCTGGGTGATATCGGAAAAAAACGGGTGCTAATCACTGGAGGCTCCAATGGAATCGGAGCATCCATGGTTCGGGAATTTGATAAGGCGGGCGCTTTGGTCAGTTTTTGCGACGTCGACAGGGACCGGGGAAAAGACCTGGCAAAAGAATGCAGGAATGCCAGTTTTTCGCGGGTCAACCTGTTGAAAGAGGCCGAGATTCAAAACTGGATCAGCCGATCCGCTGAAATAGATGGACGAATCGATGTGTTGATCAATAATGCGGCGGCGGATCCCCGGATCGATTTTGACTCGATGACGACACAACAGTGGGATACCCTCTTTGCCAGGAATATTCGAGCCTATTTTATTACCAGCCAGGCAGCCCGCCGTTATTTTCCCGGGGAGGGTGGGGCGATCATCAATTTTTCTTCCATCACCATCCACAAGTCCCCGGCCGGCATGGAAGCCTACGTTTCGACGAAATCTGCCACCATCGGGCTGACCCAGTCTCTTGCCCGCGAACTTGGACCGCAGAATGTCCGGGTCAACACGCTTTCTCCGGGTTGGGTGATGACTGAGAGGCAGTTGAAGGAATTTGTAACGCCCGCGGTCAAGAGGATGCTCAAGCGTGAGCAGTGTATTCCACGGCTCATTCAGCCGGAAGAGATCGCACGCGTGGCCCTGTTCCTGGCTTCTGATATGAGTGTCGCACTGACGGGGCAGGAGATCCTGGTGGACAGGGGGTGGGCCTGCGCCGGTTGATCACCCGGTGCAAGTCGATTGGATGAAAACCAGACGCAGGAATCAGGTCTGAAGACAGTCCGAATTTGGCAAGGCTTCCTGCAGGCGGGAATCAGCACCCTGGATGTCAATCCTTCCAGGAAGACTCAATAGCGTTTTGGCAGGTGCTGTTTCTTCTCTGCTTGGTCGGCTGAGTCATCCTGTGCGGTGTTCATTGCCTGTGGTTCCGTGAACGTCCTTCAAATGGGAATGACGGATCAGGTGATCACCGCGGATCCCGGATGATGATCAGTTCAGTTGGGCGATGATTTCATTGAAGGTTTTGCTGGGGCGCATCGCCTGGGCGCATTTCTGTTCCGAAGGATGATAGTATCCGCCAATATCGACCGGCGATCCCTGTGCGGCATTGAGTTCTTCAACGATGGAGTCTTCGTTTTCCGAGAGTTGGGAAGCGATGGGGGCAAACCGTTCTTTCAACTCCCTGTCCTCATCCTGGTCGGCCAATGCCTGGGCCCAGTAGAGGCTGAGGTAAAAATGGGTTCCCCGGTTGTCCAGCTCGTTGACCTTCCGCGATGGAGCTTTGTCATTGGAAAGGTAGAGGCCGTTGGCAGCGTCCAGTGCTTTGGCGATGACAAGGGTTCCGGCATTCCCGGTTTTGCCTGCGAGATCTTCCAGTGAAACAGCCAGCGCCAGGAATTCACCGAGCGAATCCCATCGCAAGTGTCCTTCTTCGGTAAACTGCTGGACATGTTTGGGGGCTGAGCCCCCGGCCCCGGTTTCATACAAACCGCCTCCGGCCAACAGCGGAACAATGGACAGCATCTTGGCACTGGTTCCCAGCTCGAGGATTGGAAAAAGGTCGGTCAGGTAGTCCCGCAGTACATTACCGGTGACCGATATGGTGTCTTGACCTCCCCGGCAACGTTCGCAGGTCAGACGAGCCGCCTCCACCGGGGCCAGGATCCGAATTTCGAGACCCTCGGTGTCGTGATCGGGCAGGTACTGGTTGACCTTCCGGATCAGGTTGGCGTCATGGGCCCGGTTTTCATCGAGCCAGAAGATTGCCATCGATCCCGTCGCACGGGCGCGTGCTACGGCCAGTCGCACCCAATCACGGATGGGAGCGTCCTTGGTCTGACACATCCTCCAGATGTCTCCTTTTTCTACGGGGTGTTCTATCAGGGTACGATCGTTCTCATCCACCACCCGGATTTTTCCTGTGCTGGCCAGTTCGAATGTCTTGTCGTGTGACCCATATTCTTCTGCTTTTTGCGCCATCAGGCCGACGTTGGAAACGTTGCCCATCGTGGTCACGTCAAAGGCACCGTGCTCCTTGCAAAAATCAATCACCGCCTGGTAGACCCCGGCATAATTCCGATCGGGAATCATCGCCAGAGTGTCATCCAATTGTCCGTTGGGCCCCCACATTTTTCCGGATGCCCGGATGGCGGCAGGCATCGACGCATCGATGATCACGTCGCTGGGAACATGCAGGTTGGTGATCCCCCGGTCGGAGTCCACCATGGCGAGACGGGGCCTGTCCTGGTACACCCGTTCGAGGTCAGCCCTGATTTCGTTCTGTTGCTCTTCTGGCAGTTCGACGATCCTGGCATACAGGTCGCCAATCCCGTTGTTGGGCTCGACCCCCAGTTCCTCCATCAGGGCGCCATGCTTTTCAAATACTGATTCGTAGTAAACGCTGACCACGTGCCCGAAAATGATTGGATCGGAGACCTTCATCATGGTCGCCTTCATGTGCAGGGACAGCAAAAGCTCGTCATCCCGCGCCATGGTGATGGAGGATTTGACAAAGCTGCGGAGCTTTTCGCAGCTCATTGCCGAAGCATCGATGACCTCTCCCGCCTGCAATTCGAGGCCTTCACGCAAGTGGGTGGTTTCGCCACCGGCGTTAACCAGTTCGATGCGAACCCGTCCCGCAGATTCCATCACATGGGACTGTTCACTGGAATGGAAGTCGCCGTCGTGCATCGAGACCACTCTTGTTTTGGAGTCGCTGCTCCAGGCACCCATTGAATGGGGATTTTCCCGAGCGTACTGTTTGACAGGTGCAGCAACACGGCGATCCGAATTGCCCTCGCGAAGGACCGGGTTGACGGCGCTGCCGAGGACTTTGGCGTAGCGACTGCGTGTTTCCTTTTCCTGGTCGGTGGCTGGTTCCTCCGGAAATTCGGGTACGGGAAAGCCGTGCTCCTGTAATTCGAGGATGGCCGCTTTGAGTTGCGGGATTGAGGCGCTGATATTCGGAAGTTTGATGATGTTGGCATCCGGGGTCTGCGCCAGTGCTCCCAGTTCCGCCAGGACGTCTGGCTGTCGCTGGTTTTCCGCAAGGGCATCCGGGAAATTGGCAAGAATGCGGGCTGCCAGCGAAATATCGGCCAGTTCGATCTCGATTCCGGCTGTCTTGGTGAAGGCCCTTACAATTGGCAGGAAGGAATGGGTTGCCAGCGCGGGCGCTTCGTCAGTCTGGGTGTAATGGATTTTTTGGCGGGAATCACTCATGGGATACCAGGCGGTTGCGAAAAAATAATTTGTGCAAAGGGTCAAATTATCCGAAAAACGGTTTGATCTCCACCGGGGCGGCATCTTTGCAGCCGGCTGGAATGGACTCTTTTGCCCACTTGAGCCCAAGGGGGCGGGAATCAGGCAACCGTTTGAAGCCAGGCACTTCCAGTGCCGGATTCAGCCCTTGGATTCAGCCACTTTTCGAATGCTCGCAACGATTCGGAATTCCGATCCGCCGGTCATGTTAATTCAGACGTAAGCCGATCAGTTTGGTTTTGGCGCTTTTGGTGAGTTCGGCCTTTCTGAGGCGACTTCGGGTGGGCGTCGTGAAGGACTGGCCGAACCGGAGCAATCCACTCAGTTCCACGCGAGCCGCGGCCGGGTTGCCGATTTTGACCCAGCAATCCGCTATTTTTTCCGTGATCTCCATTTTTCGGAACTTGTAATCAATAATGTCTGGCGATTTTTCGATCAGGGAATTGAGAGCCCTGCGAGCTGTCTCATAACAGTTCCGGGACTTTTCATGCTCCCCCCGGTTTTCATGAAGTTTGCCCATGATCCCCTTGATGTTGACAAGCAACTCGAGGTACTGCATCACGCTGGGGTAGTCCCGCGCAAGTTCGCTGCTGTTCGTTTCAGCATCCTGGTACAGTTCAAATTGCTCTTCCGGGCTGATATTCCGAATCCGAAGCATCTGCGTCAGTGCGAGCGAGAACTTGTAGGAAGGGGTTTGTGGATAGTCCTTTACCAGGCTTTCCAGTTCCTGGATCGATTCCCGCAACAATCCCACTTGCCATTTCTGTTTGCCATCAACCCCAATGGCCGCTGCGCGGGTTCGGTAGAGTTTCGCCCGTAACAAGCGGTAGTCGGGGTTTTCCGGTTCAACCCCGATCAGTTTGCTGGAGATTTCTTCCGCCTTTTGCAGGTAGTCCGGGCGCAACCGCCTGTAGGACTGGAAGAACTCCCTGATGTTTGCGATGGGCCGACTCTTGAAAGACTTGGGTCGGGCAACCTGTCCAGCAAGTCGGTTGCCGAAGGTACAGATGCTGTTGAGCGTATTGGCCAGGGTAAATTGGCATATTTTCGAATCGTAGTAGCGATCCCGCTCCAGGAGTTCCTTGGCAATTTCGTATTGCCGCAGTCCGGCTCGCAATTTGTTCTGTTTGCGCAGACTCAGGGCCTGTTCGTTGTAGGTCTCCGCCAGGTTGACCACGTTTTCAATGTCATCCGGGTCTCCTTTGATGATTTCCGAGAAAGCCTGCACTGCCAGGTGATAATTTTTTTCCGCGTCCCCGTACTCGCCCACGAAATGATAGGTGTTGGCGATTCGGCGATAAGCCTTGGCAATCTCGATTTCAAGTTGTTCGTTTTCCCTGTTTTGTTCCGTAAAACGAATGTAGAAACTGATGGCGGCCTTGAGGATTTCGACATCTTCCCGGGTGACGGAAGATTCCAGTACGCTGAGCTCCGAAAAGCTCTCCAGTTCGCTGTTGGCGTAAATGTCGCGATTGACCCCCTTGGTCATGATCTTGATGAACAGGGCCTCGAATGCCTGGATGGAAATCGAAACGTTGGCTTCGGCCCGGTTGAAGGCTGCCCGGGTTTTTTCCTGCTGCTGTTCCAGTGCACGGTGCTGGGCGTCCAGTTTTGTCAGGGCCCGGCTGGTTGAGACGTAGGCAAACGAGGAAACGATGGCCACCACCAGCAGCAGCACCGTCGAGAGGCAGGTTAGCGAAGCGATCAGCGGGTTACGTCGGCCCCAGCGGATCACTCTCTCAGGCAGGCGTACCCTGCGGGCCTGAATGGGCCGATCGACAATAAACCTTTCCAGGTCATCCCGCAATTCACCGGTTGCCTGGTAGCGACGATCCGGGTCCCGATCGATGGCTTTGTGAACGATGGTTTCCAGGTCCAGTGGGATCCGGGCGTTGATTTGCCGCAGGCGTTGCGGGGAACCCTTTGCGATCCGGTTGAATAGTTGAGAAGGCGAGGTATCGAAAAAAGCTGGTCGGGTGGCCAGCAGTTCATACAGCGTGATTCCCAGGCAGTAGACTTCACTTCTCTGGTCGTAATGCCCCTCAAAGGACTCCGGGGCCATGTACTGGGGTGTACCAAAAATGTCACCCGTTCGGGTCATGGTCTGGTTGGAAATTTCCTTGACCAGTCCGAAATCGGTAATCCAGGGTTTCTGCTGGTCATCAATCAGGATATTTCCGGGCTTGATGTCCCGGTGTAGCATCTGTTGGCGTTGGGAGTATTCGAGGGCGTCCGCGATCCGGGCCATGGTCTGGGCCGACCAGCGAAACCGGTCCGCTGGACGCTCCAGGGACGATACGAGGTCTGATAAGGGTGGAGGGCTGGCGGACTCGGGGTCGGACGGGAGGGCGACCGGGTTCACAGCCTCTGCTGCAGCGGGTTTTGCCGGGGCCTCGGGGAATTGGGGAACGTTGACCGGTTCGGAAGATATTGGGGGCCCCTGGTAAGGCATCGAAGCGTTGGGTGCCGTGGGCATCGGCTTCCGGCCCCGGTTGACAGTATCAGCCTCTGTACGTTGACGGAATTGGTTGATCAGGTCGGCGAGGGTTTGGCCATTGACATATTCCATCACGTAATAGTGCAGGCCTTCAAATTCACCGACACCAAAAACGTTCACGATATTGGAATGATGCAATTGGGCGGCGGCCTGGGCCTCTTTGCGAAACCGCTGCAGGCTGGTGCTGTCAAAAACCTGCTTTGGCAGGACCTTGATCGCCACACGCCTGCCAAGCGATTCGTGAATGGCTTCCAGGACAATACCCATGCCACCGCGGCCCAGTTCCCTCACGATTCGGTAGTCTCCAATTCGCTCGAGGGTGATTTCTTCGAACTTTTTGGAAGGCAGGTGGCCGACCGTTTCGCTTTGCTGTTTCAGATCCTCGATCATGGCGACCGAGGAGAGGACTTCTTCTATCTCCGATTCAAGCTCGGGGTAAATCGCGGTATAGTCGCGCAGGGAAGGGCGTTCACCCGACCGCAGTCGTCGAAGATAATCGTCCGCCAACTGATCGAGCAGTTCCTGGTCGGAAGCCGGACGGGGCCGGACTGCTTCCTGCCGGGTTTCGTCGTTTCGGCGGGTCGTCATGATTCTTCCCTTGAGAATCCATGACGGGACATGATTTCCTGCAGTCGTTTGAGTGCCCGCACGTAACGTTTAATGGCTGCTGCCGGGTCAATACCCACCACCAGTGCGGTTTCCTGACTGGAAAGCTCTTCGAAGTGACGAAGTGCGATGACTTCCCTGTCAGTTTCGTTCATTTCATTCAACGAGGATTCCAGTGCCGCAATTTCCTCGGAACGCTGCAGGAGCCGACTGGGGGATGTCATCTGGGCTACCAGGTGAGCCGCGAGTTGCATGGATGTCTGGTTGGATCCCTGCTGTTTGGCATTCAGATTGATCTCTTTCCTGGCATCCCGTTTTTCCGCCATCAGGTGTTTGCGGTGAATGTCGGCAACCTGCTGGTTGGCCTGCATTCTTAACCAGACGAAAAAAGGGTAATCCGGTTTTTTAAGGAATTTTTCCAGACGTTTGGAGGCCCGGACAAAACACTCCTGCAGAATGTCCGAGTCCGAAACACGGCCTGCCACACGGTAGTCGAGACGGAAATGGATGATTCTTTTCAGCCGCTCCTTGAACTCGGAATAGAGTCGCGCGAACTGAGCCTGCGGCTCCGCACGCAGTCGTTCGATCTGTTTTGCCTCATTCTGGTCAAGTTCGTTCACGCGAAGAATCCTTCGGACCTGGTCCTGTTCCCTAGTTCATTAAACCATCTGAAAAAGGATATGTGCCCTTTTAATTTCCGGAAACATGAAATGGCATTTTCTTTTGCGAATTCCTGTCGCGGGTTGAAAAACAATGCGTTCTTGGCGAATTTCGGTTGATTGGGATTCGCAATCCAATCACACGGCTTGAAGAAAATGGCAAAGCGTCCTAAAAAACGTGCATGAAGACTTACCTGGAATTGCTGCAACACATCCTTGAAAAGGGTGTCCAGAAGACGGATCGGACCGGTACCGGGACCCGAAGTGTTTTCGGGTACCAGATGCGTTTTGACCTGGCGGACAGCTTTCCGCTGCTGACCACCAAAAAGGTACATCTCAAGTCGGTAATCCATGAACTGCTCTGGTTCCTGAAGGGCGAAACGAATATCGCCTACCTGAAAGAGCATGGAGTTTCCATCTGGGACGAATGGGCTGATGAAGAGGGTGAATTGGGGCCCGTTTATGGATCGCAGTGGCGAAGTTGGCCCACGGCCGACGGCCAGACCGTAGACCAGGTCAGCAGCCTGGTCCAGCAGTTGCGATCGAACCCCGACTCAAGACGTTTGATCGTGAGCGCCTGGAACGTGGGGGAGATCGAAAACATGGCGCTTCCTCCCTGCCATACGATGTTCCAGTTCTATGTTGCGGAAGGAAAGCTGTCGTGCCAGCTTTACCAGCGGAGTGCCGATGTCTTCCTTGGTGTTCCTTTCAATATCGCCTCCTATTCGCTGTTGACCCTGATGATGGCACAGGTCGTCGGACTGAAGCCGGGAGAATTTGTCCACACATTTGGTGATGTCCACATTTATGACAATCACCGTGAGCAGGTAAAGTTGCAATTACAGAGGAACCCCCGGCCTTTACCTGTCATGAAAATCAATCCCGAGGTGCGGGACCTGTTCGCGTTCCAATACAGTGATTTTGAGCTGGTCGACTACGATCCGCATCCCCGCATTCCCGCACCGGTGGCCGTATGAGCCTTTCCGTGATTGTTGCCGCTTCGAGAAACGGTGTCATCGGCCGAAACGATGATCTCCCGTGGCGTCTGTCTTCCGATCTGAAACGTTTCAAAGCGCTCACCATGGGACATCACATGATCATGGGACGCAAAACCTACGATTCGATCAATCGGCTTTTGCCGGGGCGGACGACCATCGTCCTGTCCCGAAACCCCGATTACCGGGTGCCGGGCGCGCTGATGGCGGACAATCTGCAACAGGCTGTCGAATTGGCCGGAAATGACCCGGAATGTTTTGTTGTGGGGGGAGCTGAAATCTACCGGCAGGCACTGCCGATTGCCCAGCGGATTTACCTGACCCGGGTAGAGGCCGAGGTCGAAGGGGATACCTGCTTACCCCCGATTAACTGGGACTTCTTTCAGCTGGTCAAGGCAGAACGTGTCCCCGCCGATGAGCGGAATGAATACGATACGACTTTCCAGGTCTATGAACGGCTTGCGGAGATGAAAGTCGACTGACCAGCTGGTCGGAATATCTGCCGGCTGGTCCGCTGGTCAATTACGGTTCTCGAATGTTTGCCTCGCCAGCAGGGCTAACCGGGTGTAAAGGTCGCTCAGAAGCTCGGCCTTGGACTTCCGGTATCCCGCTGCCACACAGGCTTCTTCGATGCAAACCACGATTTGCTTGCCGGCATGGATTTCGATGGAACGGTGTCCCAGGCGGTAGCCTGTTCCCGCAAAATTGAGACTCGGCCCGGTGCCTTCGAGGTCTTCGAATTCAAAGGCTTTTCCCTCAACAAGGATTTTTGCCAATTTTTTCCCATCATAGGGTCGGGTTTCCACCAGCTGGTAGGTCTGCCTTCCTCCAGCGGGGGTTCTGGGGAGATAGCGCCGAATCCTGGTCGAAGTAAATTCCCATTTTTCCTGGAATGCATCGCTCCTGGACGGATCCGTGGGTGAAAGGAGATCCGCAGACAGGCAAAGACGGAAATTGGCGGGAAGCGGGCCCATCTGGCTGGCAACCTGAACCGCCTGCTGCATTTTCGCTACTGCCTTTTCTTCGTCCGCGGTCGTTTCAGATGGTGATTGCCCGAACGTCATTGCCGATGTAAACACCCAGGCGAGGCAAAAGTGAAAAAGTGGTTTCATTTGATTCCAGTTTCAGGTGGGTTTCTGATCTTGCGCCGCGGATCCAATGGATCATCTTTCCGCAGGGTCAATGGCTCGCTGACGAAGTTTTGCAAGGATTCCTGGTCCGAATTTTTTGTCAAGTTCCTCGTTCATCCTGCGATTGTAGGCCTCAATGTAAGGGCTTCCGAATTCTTCCGTGGTTTGCGTGGCCTTGAGTGTGATTCCTTTTTCCCTGGCAAGTTTGTGATACCTGTTTGCCCAGGGAGGCGAGGGGAGGGGGAGTGTCCAGAGAAAGAGCTTGCCTGCCTCAATGTCGACCTCCGCGTCTTCAGTTCCCTGCAGGGCTGAATCGGATTTTATCTTCTTGTGGATTCCCTTTTGTCCATGAACTGCCGTTTTTTCGTTGGAATTACCAGAGTCGGCAAAAGTGCCGGCGGAATTTCCACCGGGAAGGCAGCCGCTCAACACGAGGCAGGTGATCAGGGGATACCAGTGAGATCTGTTTGAACGAGGTCCGTTTATTGCCCGTCGGATTTTCATTGCTCGTCGGATATTCATTGCACGTCGATTTTTCCGGTTTTCAGGGGCGATTCGGCGAAGGGAATCGGCCCCGGCAAGCTGAGGTCAACACTACCAGCAACAACGCAACGGGTTGGAGATTCGTTTCAATGAAAGAGCATTTTAAATTCAATTTTTGTTGGAATCTAGGAATCGATCCAATGGCCGGTTATGCTGTTTTGCATGTTTCGAAACGCGTTCCGTTCCGAACAGGCGTTTGGAGCTTCAGATTAACCTGCAACAAGGAATACGATGAAAAGAATTATTTTGGCCCTGGTCGCATCACTGTTTTGTGTATCGGCTCAGGCAGATGACGGTTGGGTGTCCCTGTTCGATGGCAAAAGTTTTGGTGACTGGAAAGCCAGTGAAAACAAGGATTCGTGGAAGATTGAAGAAGGAGCGTTCGTTTGTCACGGTCCACGCAGCCACCTTTTCTACATGGGCAAAGAGGCCCCATTCAAAAATTTCCATTTCAGCTGCAAGGTAATGACCAAGGCCAAGAGTAATGCCGGAATCTACTTTCACACCCGCTACCAGGAAAAAGGTTGGCCCAAGGGTGGTTACGAGTGCCAGGTTAACAACACGCATGGCGACCCTCGCAAAACCGGCAGCATTTACGCCGTCAAGGACGTCATGAATAACAGTCCCGCCAAGGACAACCAGTGGTATACCCAGGAGATCATTGTCAAAGGCCGAAAGATCGAAGTGAAAATCAACGGCAAGACGATTAACACCTATACCGAGCCTGAAGGAAAGAAACCAGGCAAGGATTTTGAGCGGGTTCTGTCCAAGGGAACCTTTGCATTTCAGGCCCACGACCCGATCAGCAAGGTCTACTTCAAGGACATCAAGGTTAAAAAACTTGATTGATCCAGAGAGAAAGTGAACCAGGAAGCGGCAGCAATGCCGCTTTTTTCATGCGTTACCTGGCCAGGGTCAAAGGACACCCTTCGTGCTGGCAACACCACTTTGCCGCGGGTCAATCGTAACGGCCATTCGGAGAGACCGGGCAAGCGATTTGAAAATCCCTTCGCTGATGTGATGGCTGTTTCTGCCATGGTGGACGATCACGTGCAGATTGCAGAGCAGGTTGGCGGCCAGTGCCTGCCAGAAATCCTCAACCAGTTCACTGTCGAAATCTCCGATTTTTTCGGAAGGGAACTGGGCTCCGAATTCCAGGAAATAACGACCGGAAAGGTCGATTGCCGATGTGACCAGGGTCTCCTCCATCGGCAGGGTAAAGTGCCCGTAACGGTTAATGCCCTTTTTGTCTCCGATGGCTTCGCGGATGACCTGCCCCAGGCAGATGCCCGTGTCTTCGACCGTATGATGCTGGTCGACCTGGAGGTCGCCCGTTGCGTTGACGGAAAGGTCGAACAGACCATGCTTGGCGAAAAGTTCCAGCATGTGATCCAGGAAACCGACTCCCGTGCTGATTTCGGATTTTCCACTTCCATCCAGTTCGATGGAGACCTCAATCCGGGTCTCGCGGGTCTGACGGTGGATTTTTCCGGTGCGCGACATGCTCTCTTTCGGTTGCAATGGCCTGGAGTCTGGAGACATGCCCCTGGCGGTCTGGAAGCCACGGTCTGAGAAGACCTTCAGGGGCATCAGTCAATTATTGACCCCAGAATGGTTTTTAACGCGGAGTTTTGGTTCGCGGTTCCCACGGAAATTCTCAGCCCGTCTCCCCAATTGGGATAATCCATATACCTTACCAGGATGTGATTCCGTTTCAGTTGCTCGTAGAGGGAAAGTGCAGGGTGGTTGGGGTGCTGGCACCAGATGAAGTTTGCCTGGGAAGGTACGGTATGAAAGCCAAGCTCGACAAGATCCCGATCCAGTTCCGAACGCAACTTGATGATTTTCTGTCTGTTTTCATTCAGCCAATCCGTATCCTGGATGGCGGCAGTGGCACCCGCGATTGACAGGGAATCGCAGTTGTAGGAATCCTTGACCTTTTGCATCTCGGCGATGATGGATTCACTGGCAATGGCAAAACCAAAGCGCAGTCCCGCCAGGCCGTAGGATTTGCTCAACGACCGGGTGACGATCAGGTTTTCATGTTGCCGAACCAGTTCGAGCGAATTCGTTTCCGCAAAGTCGGCATACGCTTCATCTACGACAAGGGGGCAGGGGAGCGATTCTGCCAGTTTTGATATCTCCTCCAGTGGCACCGCCGTTCCGGAAGGACTGTTCGGATTGGGAAGGAACACCAGTGAAGGGTTTTTGTCTGTTCTGGCGAATTCCGCCGGCAGGCTCCAATCAGAATTGAAATGGATTTCTTCGGTTTGTGCTCCCTGGATTGCGGCCAGGGTTCGATAAAGGACATAGCTCGGGTACGGAATCCTGATCCAGTCCCCGGCATCAACAAACGTCCGGGTCAACATGGTGAGAATGTCATCACTGCCGTTCCCACAAAGGATGTTTGTCGGCTCAACCTGAAGAATCTCGCTGGCAGCAATCCGGAAAGCGCTCGATAACGCGTCCGGATAGACGTTCAGATTTCCCAACGCGGCAGACCGGATCGCATCAACCGCCTTTGCCGATGGAGGGAATGGGTTTTCATTGGTATTCAGTTTGATGAACTTTGCCGTATCCGGTTGTTCACCGGATACGTATCCCTGCATCTCACGGATGTTTCTGCGCACCAAATCCTGGGAGCTCATGGGCAAATGGCAATGATCTTGCAATACATGGGGTTAAATGCCGCGAAATTTCCTGCCAGCAAGAGCGTCCGGGCTTCAACTGGATTGCTGGCGGTTTGGGAGTTTTTCTGAACCGGCAAATGAATGAACGAATGGACGAACGTCGGACCGATCAACACCGTCAATCAGAAAAGGCGGTGCTCGTCGATAATCTCCAGTTGGTCAAACCAGAAAGCCTCGTCATCCCGACGACAGATCATGAATCGGCCAAGATCTTCCGGGTTCTTCGCCTGGTGGTACCGGAGGTAAATCCTCGACTCGTCAAAACCAACGATTTCTATTTTACCGGTTTCGTGGGACATTGAGTACTTGATGCGGCGCGACAATCCGGATCCCTGGCTGATTGCCTGTTGGAAAATTTTCGCGCCCTCAACGATTGGCAGCTCAAACGGCTCGTTACCTTCCGTGGGCCGTCCCTGGAAAAGGTAATACGGGGTACAGCCAATCCAGGACAGTTTGGAGTAGAGTTCGGCCAGCACTTCCGCATCATCGTTGACCCCCTTGATCAGGGGGCATTGATTGATGCAGATGACGCCATTGCGAATAAACGCATTCAGACCTTCGATGGCGACGTCGGTCAACTCCTTTGGATGGTCAAAGTGAGCCATCAGGTAAATCCGTTTTTCGGGAGTTGAATACTCCCGGAATGCCGCCTGCAATTCTTCGTCATTCAAAACCCGGTAGGGATCAAAGGCTGGCATTTTGGAGCCGATCCGAATGATCTTGACGTGGGGGATCTTCCGCAATTTCGCGAAGATTTCCACCAAGCGGCGGGTGCTCATCAGCAGGGGATCGCCGCCGGTCAACAGCACGTTGGTGACTTCGGGGTGATTGCGAATGTATTCCAGTCCCTGCGAGATATCGTTGGAAACCTCATCATTATCGTCCATGAACAGGCGTTTGCGAAAGCAGTACCTGCAGTAGGCACCGCAAACCTCGTTGCACAGAAGCAGCACGGTATCGGTGTACTTATGCTGCACACCCGGAACGACAGTCACCGCCTCTTCGTTACTGGCGTCCAGTTTTCCCCAATCCGTCAGTTCGTCCGTGTTGGGGATGATCAGGTTTCGGATCGGATCATTGGGGTCATTCCAGTTGATCAGCTTGATGTAATAGTCGTTAGCTCGAAAAACGAACTTTTCAGAGACTTTTGCAAGTTCCTCTGCCTCAGCTGAAGACAGCTGGTCAATGTCCTCCACGCGGCGGATGTACTTGGTCCGCTTGGGTTTCTTGTCTGGAGTCTGTTGGGAGACGACAGGAAGCTTACTAATCAATTTCACGCCCTTATTTTTGTTGCTGACTCTCACGGAAAAGAATCGGTTCAAGAGTTCCGCAGCAGCATTTTGAGGGCAGAGACCGGCTTCTGTCAAGGAAACAGGCGTTTTTTAGAGGGTGGCTGTTTTTGCAAATCTATTAATTGCAATGATTTATGGCGATTTGCCCTTTTGGGTTCTCGTCGGTTTCTTACCGCGAGGGGCACAGATTTCAAGAACCTTCAGTGATTGGTTGCGGGATGGGCGCTGCTTGAAGCCGTTTTTCTCAGGCGTTTTTTTTTCCTTTAAACAGGTTGTCTGCCTGGGAATCCCGTGACGGTTCCGTGACTGGCTGACCGTCCAGCCAATTGTTTCGCTGGCTCAGCGTGTCGTTTTCGACCTCTGGTTGTGCAGACTCATCCGAGTCTGATTCGGGAACTCTCCGGTACGGAACGACGCCTGGCCCGGAATCACAGGGACTCGAAGAAGCGGACCGGGTGCCCTGGTGGCAGGCTCCATGATGAGAAAACTGAAGCCGTCAACTGCCGAGAAAAAGATCTTCTTCTGCAACCTAACGGGTACCGATTTCGGTTATCGGATGGATCAGTTGTTTTCCAGTTGCTCGTCTTTGGGTGGGTTGAGGTGGTTTTGCAGATACAAGGCCCTTTCCACATTTCGATCGTTGGAGTGCAGTTCTCCACCGCTGAGAATCTGTAGATGAGCAGGCTGGGTGTGGATAAAC
>JAYZFP010000218.1:0-24823 GCA_036336715.1 Planctomycetota bacterium | reverse complement strand
CGTGATTTCTCATTTGTCGAAAGGGGGATTTTTCCTAGAATGGTCGCAAGTTCACCTGGAAGCAAAAACGTGCAACACTTTCTCCCGATACTGATCACCAGCCTCGTTTTTTTGTCACCCCTCTTTTTGTCACCCCTCTCTGCACAGGACCTTGGCGATACACGGATTGGGCTGGTGGTGGACGAAGGCAGACTGCGGGCCAACCGGATCCGTAAAATCGAGGGGAAGCACCTGTCCCTGTTTACCGATCTGCCGACCTCGCCGGAGGTGGATGAACTTGCCAGTGTCTTTGATGAAGCAGTTGCCGATTGGGCCGACTATTACTCGGTTGCTGACGTCAGTGGATTCCACGCAACCGGATTCCTGATTGACGATCTCAACCGTTTTCGAAGATCGGGCGTACTGCCGAATGGGTTGCCGGATTTCAAAAACGGCTATACCTACGGTCTGAAATCCTTCTGGATGCATGATCAACCCAGTTCCTACATGCGGCGGCAATTGATGATTCACGAGGGAACCCATGCCTTTCTGTTCAGTCACCTCGGTGAGCAAATACCCCCTTGGTATAACGAAGGAATGGCGGAATGGTTTGCCTCCCATCGCTGGATCGACGGAAAATTGGAAACCCGGGTCACGATTCGAGACCGGGAGGAGGCACCCTACTGGGGTAGGACACGGAAAATACGTGATGAACTGACCGAGGGTAAGGGACTGCGGATCGCCGAGATTCGCAATTTGCCAAGCCGGTCTTTTCTGAATGTCGAACCTTATGCCTGGGTTTGGGCCATGGCCTCCTTTCTCGATTCCCATCCCGACTATCAAACAGGGTTCCGGGAGCTTGCCCCAGCCATCGCGAGCGGCAAACTGGATGCCAGTTTTGAAAAAACATTCGGGGCTAAACGAAAGCAGATGTCGGAAGAATGGTCCGCTTACCTGTCCGATCTGGATTACAACGTCCGCCCCTCGGTCACAAGGATTGACCACCAAGTCGCACCTTCCAAGAGGAATGTTCTGAGGGTAATCGCATGCAATCGGAGCTGGCAAAACTCCGGTATCGAGGTGACTGCCGGAAAGTCCTACTGGATCCGGTCCCGGGGGCGTTACGTCATCCGGGAATCGCTGGTCGAAAAGAAAAAAACAGCCTGGCCCTGTGAGCCGAATGGGCTGACCCTTGAATACTATCGGGGACGTCCTCTGGGCCAGTTGGTCGCGGTGATCAAACCGTCAGGGGGTGTCATTGATTTTGAGAGGCAGGTTGGAGTGGGGCTGTCAAAGAAACTGGAAGTTGCCCAAACCGGTACACTTTATTTTCGTGTGAATGAATCTCCCGGACAGCTGTCAGACAATTCAGGCACCCTGCTGATCTCCGTAGTAGACGATCCAAAGTAATCGCAATGCTGCGGGTCTTTGAAAAAACGGTGTGGAAGATCCCTCCGGCTGATTTTTGGGAGACACCCAAAGAGGGTGCAACGCCGGCCTGACATCATGGACTCAGGTTCGCCTTTGGAATGAAAAAAACGATGTTCGTCTGTCCGCCCGCCAGCGATACGTCACCCGCGACTACATCCTTCAGCGTGACAGACTGGCCAGTCGAGGAAATGGCCAGTTCTCGCGACTTGCGGTTGCCCTGCATGGGGTCGAGCCCCAGCAGCCACTCGCCATTTCCGTCGACCCTCACCGTCTTCTCCTGGTCTGCGAACTTCAGCGTTACCTGAGAATCCGGTTTCGCCCATCCCCAAACGGGTAAAGGCATTTCGCCTTGCAGTACATAGTGGTCGGTGAAAATTTTTGCGCATCGCAACTCGGCCGCGGGGCAGGAAACAGACCAGACAACGGCGATAACAAATGCATGCATCGTTTGTCTTGTCACGTTGTTCCCCCTGGTCTCCTGTTGCTCCTTACGAGGGAAGCATATGCGACGCATGCATGGGAAACCGGCAGCAGTATTTGAAATGGCTTAAGGAAACAGCCACAAGAGGCTGCCTGGAGCAGATACTCAAAACCCGAACTTATGGCCGTGTGTTCCAACTTCACACACAACATGTGTCAACGCAAATCGTTCTGGGCAAAAGACAAACAGCTCGTCGCATGGCAATGCGACGAGCTGTCGTGTTCTCGAGTCGGGCTGACTGGATTCGAACCAGCGACCTCAACACCCCCAGTGTTGCGCGCTACCAGACTACGCTACAGCCCGTCTAACATTATTTTAACGGATCCATCCTGTTTTGAATATGACCCCGCTGACGGTTCGCCTCTCCTGTTGAGCGGTTCGACTTTGGGATAGAGTAAAGGCAAATCCCGGCGGTTTCGCAGAAAAAATCCGTGTCCTCCTGCAAGAACTGAATTGTGGCCGAAGAATTCCCCCCCTCGCTCGATGAACTTTGCGAAACCTTTGAATATCTCGAAGAATGGGACGAGCGCTACGAGTACATCATCGAAATGGGAAGGCAGCTGCCCCCCATGCCCCAGGGTACCCAGACCGGGGAGAACCAGGTCCACGGATGCATGAGCACCGTCTGGCTGGTTGCCGAGGTGGATCCAAACGACGGAACCCTCAGGATTGTCGCTGACAGTGACTCATTGATCGTCAAAGGGCTGATTGTGATCCTGACAGCCGCTTTTGCCCGGAAATCACCGGAAGATATTTTGCAGTTTGAAGCAACCGATCTTTTTGCCCGCTTTGGACTGAATCAGCACCTGAGTCCCAATCGCCGCAATGGTCTTTTCTCCATGGTCAAACGTGTCAAGGAGCTTGCCGCCGAGTCCCTCGCGGGAGGGTGAGGTTACCAGGGACCGTCGGGAGCGGACGGTTTTCACTGGAGCGGTTAAGGCTCCATTCTTGCGATGCCGGTAGAGGGAGTTTCCCTGACTGCAAAAGTGCTTTACCCAAGGCTCTCGTATCGTCGTACTGCAGCCTGGTAATCTTCCGGGGAGTTCAGGTTGTGCAGTGAATCGAGGTCCGGGTCAATGGAGCGGATCCGGTCCACGTGAATCAGCGTGGTGGGATGAAATTCTGTCAGGCTCAGTGGGCGCAGCCGGCCTTCGTCAAGCAGCTTTTTCGCCGTTTCAAGGACCTGCACGCTGTAGATCGCTGAAAGAACGTGATGGTATTTTCCATCGGTCAGGAGGACAATTTCGCTGCCCGGCTCACGCTCCTGTTCCAGGAATCGGACCACCCTGAGGTTCAGGAAAGGGCAGTCACATGCAGTCACAAATGCCTGTTCCACTCCGCTCGATTTCAGCTGTTTCAAACCGGTATGTATTCCGCCCAGCGGTCCTGCGTCCGGGTATTCGTCAGCGACAACGATTGCCTCTTTGCCCGGGTCGGGGATATCCTGCCTTCCCGCCTTGACCACCACCAATTGCCTGCACATCTTTTGCAAGGTTCTGGTGACTTGCTGAAGCAGGTAGAGGTTGCCTATTTTTAACCAGGCCTTGGAAGTTCCCATGCGGCTGCTTTTGCCACCGCAGAGAACGATCCCGCCAAGACTGTCCGAGCGTTGAATCGGTGGTTCTGTCTGTTTCATCGTCGTGCAGTCGGAGGTATTGATTTCAGTTTCTGCTTAGCCGAAACCGATGACTTGGGATACAATAGGAGCTTTTCATTCCATGGGTGAGCCGGTATGCCAGTTGAAATAGAGCAGATTCAATCGACCAGCATTCCACTGGAAGTCGAAAATATTCGGCCGGATTTACTGGCAGACCAGAGTCTCGACGAGGTCAGGAAAACCAAGATATTCCATGGCAAGCAGGAAGTCGAGTTCGGTGATTTTTTTTCCGCCCGGGGGTCCTGCAGCGACCTGATTTTCAGATGGACCGGGGATCTGAAAGGGGTGCATTGGATTGGGGCCGGCCTTTCGGGGGGACGAGTCGAAGTCGAGGGAAATGCAGGACGTCACCTCGGTAGCGAGATGACCGGTGGCGAGATCCATGTCAGTGGGAGTGTTTCCGACTGGGTGGGTGCTGAGATGAAAGCCGGCTGTATCGAGGTTGAGGGTTCGGCAGGGCACCTGGTGGGAGCTGCCTATCGCGGCAGCCCCCGGGGCATGACCGGCGGGACCATCCTGGTCAAGGGGCAGGCTGGTAACGAGGTTGGACATACGATGCGAAGAGGGTTGATCGCCGTCGGCGGTCTCGGTGACCTTGCCGGTTTCAATATGCTGGCCGGCAGCATTTTTGTATTCGGTGATGCGGGCATCCGCCATGGCGCCGGCATGCGACGGGGAACTCTTGCCTTCCTCGGAGAGAAGCCCCCCGAACTGCTACCGACATTCCGTTTTGCCTGCCGCCAGGAACTGGATATCTGCTCCATTGCGGACAATATCCTACAGCAGCGGAAATATGGTGCCAGCTTTCCAAGAAAGGTTGATCTTTACCACGGTGATTTCCTTGAGGGCGGGCGTGGTGAGATCTTCATCAAAGCGGCCTGAGCCCTGGACTCGTGATGTTGGAACGCCCCAGGGTGATGGAGTTTTTTGCCGGAATCGGTGGAGCGGCCAGGGCCTTTGAGGGAATGGCTGATGTGGTAGCGGCCATTGACATCAACCAGAATGCGGAACGCGTCTACCGGGCAAACTTTGACCATCCCTATATTGTCAAATCGATTGAATCCCTCTCGGTGTCCGCACTGACTGACTGGTCAGCGGACACCTGGTGGTTGTCGGCGCCCTGTCAGCCCTTCACGCGGCGAGGCCAAAGAAGGGGCAGCCAGGACCTACGTTCGGCGGCACTCAAATACCTGCTTCGCATCCTGGTGAGTCATCCTCCCAGGCATCTTCTGCTGGAAAACGTCCCCGGTTTCGAGTCTTCGGGAATCCGCAACGAACTGGTCATGGTTTTGAAGGCTGGCGGCTTCCATATAACAGAACTGGAGATCTGCCCCACGGTGCTCGGGGTGCCCAACCGGCGCGTACGCTACTACCTGGTTGCTTCCCGTGACATTCACTTTGAGTGGTCGGTTACCGAAGTTGAGACACGGAACCTGGGGGAATTTCTCGACCAGTCCGCTGTGGAAGGGAGTGTGCTGGCCCCTGCCATCCTGGAGCGTTACCAGGCAGGAATGAACGTCGTTCCAAGAGACGCCCGGGTAACCAACTGTTTTACGGCTGCCTACGGAAGATCGATGACCCGGAGCGGTTCCTTTCTGGAAGAGCATGGCCGGGTTCGTCGCTTTACTCCCGCTGAAATCGCCCGCTTGCTCGGTTTTCAGAACGACGAATTCGGGTCCAGTTTTATTTTGCCCGACTGGTTATCCGATCTACAGCTGTATAAACTCCTCGGAAATTCCATTTCGGTAACCGTGGTCAGAATGCTGGCCCGGAAATTTCTGGGCCAGTTGAACGGCAGCCGGACAGTCGAGTGAAATGCTGTTTTCGGTTTCCGCAATGAACAGAGGAGGAAACAAAAAAGGCGGCCGATGAATCGGCCGCCTGTTATCTGTTCTGGTTTTCCAAGCAGGGTTATCTGTTCAGGGTTGTCCCAGGATCGGGTCACCAGGATCGGGGCTCCCGATTCTACCGGGTTCCAGACTACTTGGCTCCCGCAAGTTGCTCCTTGTTGCGCTCGGCAACGATTTCTTCCTGCACGTTGGACGGAACCTTGGAGTACTTGGCAAGTTCCATGGTCGAAGAACCCTGTCCCTGGGTGAGTGACCGCAGGTCGGTCTGATATCCAAAGGTCTCTGCAAGGGGGATTTCGGAGACGATTTCACATGAACCGTCCTCCCGCATTTCCGTGGAGACAATCATGCCGCGGCGACGGGTCACGTCACCAACCACATCACCCTGGAATTTTTCAGGACATTCGATTTCAATTTTCATGATCGGTTCCAGCAGGACCGGTTTGGTACGCGGGAAGTTTTCCGCGAAGCAGCCGCGAGCCGCAATCTGGAATGCCATCTCGCTGGAGTCAACATCGTGATAGGAACCGTCTTCCAGTTTGAAGAAGTAGCTGACCACCGGGTACTTGGCGACAGTGCCCTTGCCCATGCAGCCGCGAACACCCTTTTCAACCGCCGGGATGAACTGCTTGGGAATCCGGCCACTGACAATGGAGTCTTCGAAGACGAAATCCTCGGTCGCATCTTCGGGAAGCGGCTCCATGTAGCCCACGATGTGGGCGAACTGACCGGAACCACCTGACTGTTTCTTGTGCTTGTAGTCGAATTCCACCTTTTGCGTTGGCATCTCCCGGTAGCTGACCTTGGGGGCACCGACTTCGACTTCGACCTTGTATTCCCTGCGAATCCTCTCGATGTAAACCTCGAGATGAAGTTCCCCCATGCCGGCGATGATGGTTTCCGCCGTTTCGTCGTCTGTGTAGACATTGAAGGTGGGGTCTTCCTTGCGGAAACGGGCCAGGGCCTTGCCGAGACGGTCGGCGTTGCTGCGCTCCTTGGGAGCAACCGCCATTTTGATTACCGGGTCGGGAACGAACATGTTTTCCAGCGAGCAGTATTTGAGCTGGGACGCATAGGTTTCACCCGACGCACAATCGATTCCCATGATGGCAACGATATCGCCTGCCGAAGCTTCATCAATTTCCTCACGCTTGTCGGAATGCATACGCAGAATTCGACTGAAGCGGTCTTTCTTTCCAGTTCGCTGGTTGAAGTAGGTTTCACCTTTTTTGACGGTTCCCTGGTAGATCCGGGTGTAGGTCAGTTGTCCAAAGGGATCCTCAACGATCTTGAATGCCATGCCTACGAACGGCTTGTCCGCTACCGGCTCCAGGTCAAGGGTTTCTTCTGGGTTGTCCCAGAGCTTGGCCTTGATATCCCGGTCGTAGGGAGAAGGCAGGTACTGTGTGACCGCATCCAGCAGGGGCTGAACTCCCTTGTTCTTGAAAGCGGTTCCCACGTAGACAGGGGTGATTCCGCGGGCCAGAACCGCGTCCCGCGTGGTTTTGTAAATCAGCTCTTCAGGAACATCCTTTTCTTCCATCAGCAACTCCATCAGTTCATCGCTGAACATCGAAAGAGCGTCGAGCATTTCCGTCCGTTTTTCCTGAGCTTTTTCCAGGTACTCGGCTGGGCAGTCCTCTTCGCGGACCGTTTCACCCTTGGCACCATCGTTGTAGATTGCCTTCATGCGAATCAGGTCAACGCAACCTTCGTAGGTCTCGCCGGCGCCCATTGGAATTTGCATCATCACCGGATTGGCTGCCAGCTTCTTGTCCATCTGGTCGACAACGCTGTAAGCGTCGGCACCGGTGCGGTCCATTTTATTGATGAATGCCAGGCGGGGGATTTCGTACCTTTTCATCTGGCGATCGACGGTGAGAGACTGGGCCTGCACCCCACCTACCGAACAGAGGACCAGGATTGCACCATCCAGCACTCGAAGCGATCTTTCTACCTCGACCGTAAAATCGACGTGTCCAGGGGTGTCGATCAGGTTGACCGTAAAAGGTTTCTGATCAAAGCTTCGTTCCCAGGTTACGGTCGTTGCTGCACTGGTGATGGTGATGCCACGCTCTTTCTCGAGATCCATGTGGTCCATTGTCGCGCCGTCACCGTCACCTTTGACCTCCTCGATCTTGTGGATTCTTCCTGAGTAGAAAAGGATCCGTTCGCTCAAAGTTGTTTTGCCCGAGTCAATGTGAGCCGAAATGCCGATGTTACGTACGTTTGTTAGGTCCATAATTCACCAAGTAACGAAGAGTACCTGTTCTCTCCCCAAAACAAAAAAATCTCCGCCAACATCTCGTACCAGGCCAACGTGACCGGCGGGGCGGAATGGATATGATCCTCGAAAAACAGAAAGGTTCCACGAATTTCAAAGGACTGGCGAACGCTTGCGGTATCCAGGCGGTTTGAGAGATCAAAAGCCGGTCAGGGGGTGCCCGATTCCAGCGAAATCTGGCGGCGAGGCGACCTGTGGGCTATTGGATTCGGCCTGGAAAAAATCGCAAAGAACCAATGATAGTTGAAAACCAATTTGCCGAAAGGTCAAATCGGGTTTTAGGCTCTGTTAACCGGGAAATTTCTTCCCTAAAACATTTCTCCCTTTTTCCGGGCAGCCAGCGGTCAATCACAGGGTTTCAGGACGGAATTTGCAGCTTTTTCCGACTGGTTTCCCTAGTTTTTGCCAGTGCCCGCAAGGAACCACTTGCGGGTTTCAAGGAACCTGATTCGATCCAGGCAGTCGGTGTCAAGATTCTTAACGGCTTTGACCCGCTTGAGAGTGTCCCTCGCCATCCGGTACTCACCCCCCGCAGCCTGGGATGCCGCCAACACGACCAGGTTTTCGGCGGTCTCCTGACCATCCAGTTCGATTGCCCGCTTGATGGCCCGGTCGGCCACCGTGGGGTTGTAGTAGTCGTCAGAGCCTGAGGTGGCGTACATCCAGGCAACTCCCCTGTAGGCCGCAGGCAGTTTCTGGTTGCGTGTCAGTGCCTCCCGGTAATCTTCCCCGGCTGATTTGAAATTTTTCATTCGCAAATGCAGTTCGGCACGGTTCAGGAAAGAGACCGCATTTCTGCCGGCCCTTTCGACCACAGCGTTATAGTCCAATAAAGCCCGCTCGTGTTGGGCAAGCCTGACATAGCTGTGGGCACGTCCGGTCAGGGCCTGAACGTCAGTTTTGTTCAACTTGAGAGCCTGGGTGTAATCGGTAATGGCGACTTCGAATTCCCCACCGGCGAAAAAGAGCTCAGCCCGGTTGAACCAGAGGTTGCCATCGGAGGGATTTTTGCGGATCGCCGCATCAAGATTCAGGATGGCCTCACCGGTTTTTCCCAGGCTGACCTTCTGTTTGGCAAGCCAGACGTGGGCTTTCCAATTGTCGGCGTCCAGGCGGGTGGCCAGTAAGCAGTCCTCCATTGACTTGTGTAGAGCGTCCGTTGGTTCGATGCCGGTGTGCAATCTGGCCCTTTCGACCAGCGACCAGGATTTCAGCTGACGCAGGTATTTCAGTTGGGCCGGCGTGGTTTTCTTTTCCATCGCCTGGTCGCAAAGCTGAATGGTCTGCGTGAAATCCGCCCGATTTGCGGCCGTCTTCGAGATCTTGTAAGCCCGCTGAATCAGCTGGCCTGCGTCCGGATCCGAATTTGCCGGCGGTTCCTCCTGTGAGGCGGTTGTTTCTGTCTGGGCGGCCAAGCCCAAAGGGACAAACCAGAGGGAAAACGCGAACGCTGAAAGGATCCCTATTGCAGAAAGGCTCCGTCGATAACGGGGGATCCGGGTGATCAGAAACATCCATTCTTCCTTGAGTGAATCGTGGGCGACCCGACAACCGTTTTTGAGACGGGCCTCCAAGATTGATAAAGAATGCCCGGGTTTCTGTAAAGATGAAGTTGGAATCGCGACATCCTGCGCCGCACAATGTCACTCTTTGGCCGGAGGAAATACGATTACTCCTGGGGCTCTGTCATGGAGAAAGGGTCGAGCGCTTCCTGGAGCGTTTCCTCGGGGAGGATTTCCTGTTCCAGGCAGAGTTGCCGGATGGTTTTTCCCGAGTGGAAAGCTTCCTTGGCCAGCGCCGATGCTTTCATGTAACCGATGTGTGGGTTCAGGCTAGTCACCATCGAAAGGCTTTCTTCCACAAAGCTTTCGCATTTTTCGACATTGGCTTCCATTTCGGACACGCAGAAATCTATGAACGCATTGGCCGAATTTGCCAGCAACCCGATGCTTTCAAGAGTGGTTTGCCCCATTACCGGCATCATGATGTTGAGCTGAAATTGACCGCCGGCAGCACCGCTGAGAGTCAGGGTCTGGTCGTTTCCCATGACCCGAGCAGTCACCTGCATCATGCTTTCGCACATGACGGGGTTGACCTTGCCCGGCATGATGGAACTTCCCGGCTGGCGACTGGGAAGAGAGACCTCAAAAAACCCGCATCGTGGACCGCTCCCCAGCCAACGAATGTTGTTAGCCAGATTGAAGAGGGTGGATGCAATCGTTTTCAGGTTGGCATGGCATTCCACGAGGCCATCCCTCTGGGCATTGGCTTCAAAGTGATTCACGGCCTCAACAAAAGGAATTCCGGTACGGTCGGCAATTTCCCGCGAGACGCGGGCACCAAACTCGGGATGCGTGTTGATCCCGGAGCCGACGGCGGTACCACCGACCGGCAATTCAAGGATCGAATCCAGGGCCGATCGGGCTCGTTCCACGGATAATTCAACCTGACGGGCAAACCCGCCAAATTCCTGCCCCAATCGCAATGGGGTGGCGTCCATCAGGTGCGTGCGACCGATCTTGATGACCTGGTCCCACTGCTGCGCCTTTTGGGCGAGGGCCTCTGCCAGTCGACCGAGCGCGGGAATCAGCGAGTCATGGATTTCGCGACCCGCGGCGACATGGATTGCCGTAGGAAAAGTGTCATTAGTGCTTTGCCCCATGTTCACGTGGTCATTGGGATGGATGGGCTTGTCCTCGGCATATCGGTCGAGCCCCGTGATTTCGATAGCACGGTTGGAAATCACCTCATTGACGTTCATGTTGCTGGAAGTGCCCGAACCGGTCTGAAAAACATCGATTGGAAACTCGTTGTCCAGTTTCCCATCCGCTACCTCAAGACAGGCATCGAGCATCGCCTGGACCTGTTGATCATTCAGCCGGTTTTTCCCGGATTTTGTCAGCTTTTCCAGGTCCCTGTTGGCGATGCCGCAGGCGTACTTGACGATGCCCATGGCGTGAATCAGTGGCTGGGGCATGGTCCAGCCTGAAATCGGGAAATTGTCGACCGCCCGCTGAGTCTGGGCTCCAAAATAGGCCTTGGCAGGAACTTCGACTTTTCCCATGGAGTCGGTTTCGATTCGCATTTCAGGCATGGTTTTACTGCTCACGGAGAAAATCTGTTAAAGAGGACTGCCAAGGGCAGACAACTCGAATGTTAAAACAGAACGGCCGGTCTGAGGAGCGGTCGGAAGAAATTTTGCTGGCGTTTCGAGGGCTTGGGACAGGTGTTTCCACCGCAGCTTTCATCCGGGTAAGCCAAGGGGATTGGATCTTCCGCCCGGAATCCGCAGAAACTCCAAAGTTTCCCGGCAAAAATGTCGGCATGAATGCCTGATGGCTTTTGAGGAGCGTGGTTTGCTCGGCTGTGTCCGCATAAGCATCTGCATGACGTAGCTGCAGGCAGGGTTGTCCTGCCGGGGATCGTCGCCACCATCGGGCGGGCAAGCGTGCAGGGAAAAAGCAGCCTGAGCACGCTGGATGCCGGTTCTGTCAAAGAGAGCAGTCAAGGACGCCGGGAATGCACGGTAGTTATTTCAAATCCCAAGCCGTGTACCACTTTTGGGATCCTGCCTTCATTTTGTACTTTTCACCCAGCAATCTTTTTTCCATATCAGGCAGGTGCCCTGCGCCATAGAAAACACCTATTTTTCTTTTCCCTTTTTGGATTTCACGATCCATGACCTGGAAACACTTGGTGTTTCGGTGAGTAATGATGGTTGACCCGTCTTTGCCGTTGAACATCACCATGGCCTGGTCAAGATTGTTCATCTGTGAGGCCATTACCCTCCGGAGCTGTTTCTTGTCTCCCGACAGTAACGCCCTCATCAGCGCGATGTCCGACATGCCGCTGGAAGAACCTTGCATCGCCATGCTGGAACCGAGCATCTTGAAAAACATTTTCGTTACGCTTTCGTCGTTCTTGGTCATGCTGTCAGACATTTCCTTGGGGGACATGTCGGCGTGTACAAAGTTCTTGCGGGAATACTCGATATGATCGAGTTGGAATTCGAGCCCCAGAACGGATTTCATCCCGTTTTGCAGGCCACCAATCGGGTTGAAGCCTCCGCGTTTCTGTCCCTTGACGACCCGGGTGCCTTCCGGGGCGACCAGCTCATAGAGCAAGGCATCGTACTGTTCGAATTGTTTGTTCAGTTGCTTGTAATAGGATTTTTCACCGATGTGAACCACGCCTATCAAATCGATGTAGAGCTCATCTGCTCCATCTTTCCTGGTGTAGCGGGTGGAAGAGGTCTGGAGGGCTACCGCTTTCCCCTTTTTGTCCTTGAGGATTCGTACGAATCGCTCGGAATTCGATTTTTTCTTTTTTTCGCCGGCTGATTTTTTCTCGCTGTCATCCGCCGTCAATGAAGCATTCCCCGGGTACCCCGGGGACAGCGAACCTGCGGCCAGGAAAAAAGCGATGAGGCTGCAGGAAAAGGAATGCTTGAATGCAGTTCCGAACAGGCTTTTAGGCATTGTGGCGTCTGACATCGGTGGGTCACGGGAAATTAGGGAGAATTACAACTCCGTCATTATAGGAACGGCTTGATGGGCTGACAAGAAAGTGAAAGCCATGCTGTCAATTCACTGCTTACTGAGAATGATCGTTTTTTTCCGCAAGGTTTAACGTTCTTACTCAACTCCTACGACGTTCTTATCCGATATCTCCATCACAGCGAGAAATAACCGTATTTTCGCATGGCAATCCTCGGTTGTCCGCAATGGAAAGAACAGATGCAAATTATCAAATTTTTTGCCACATTAGCATTTTTTGCCGCGATTGGGATCGCGTCAGTCTCGGATGGTCAAATCATGGGTCGACCGGGACAAGTTGCTGGACAGCCACTCGGGGGAAGTCCATTTACCAGCAACCCGGAGACTGCAATTTTTGATCCGGGCAACCTGGAGTACGACATGCAGCCGTTTGCTCCGTTGGACATCAGTGATTTTAACGGTCCGTCTCCGGTCCGCGGTGGGTTTTTTGCACAGTACTCGCGCACCTTTTTGAGTGTTTCCCGGCCCAACCCATCCGGGACAATCAACCGCAACTTCTTTCCCAACGGTTCCGATTTTCAGTCAGGTAACAAGTTTCACGCCGGGTTCATGTCCGATGAAGGAGCTGGCTGGGACGCTACCTATTCAAGGACTTCGGGGCTGTTCTTCAGCCGGGGCGGAAGCGAACAGGTCGCCCTTCCCATGTTGACTGAAACCACCATTCAGGGGTTTGCCCTGAACCGGTCCTTTCGGCAGCCGCTTTCCAAGGGAGGTTTTATCGAACCCTACTTTGGCGTCCGGTACACCTACTTCAGTGACAAGACAAACCAGGATAACGAAACCCTCGTAATCGACGATGCCGACACGCCACTGGATCCAACGGATGACACCGTGGTGGATGGAATTGACCGTTTCCGGCAGGAGGCTCGCAACAGCATCGTGGGAGGAGGCGTTGGCTTCCGCATCTACCAGGCTCGAGGACGCTGGCAGTGGAAAACGGACGTGGGACTCTCCGGTGGTTACAACTCGCAAACCTACAACGAATCCGATGAGATTTACCTTGGCTCCGAACTGCTGGATGTTGTCGAGCGAAACAGGAGCGACAGCTTTTTCACTCCACAGCTGGATGCCGGAGCCGAACTGACCTACGGAATCACCCGCGACATCTCGCTTCGGGCAGGTGCACAGATCGCATACTTCTGGGGCGGCTTGAACCGCGCCAACACCCTGGAAGCCGACTTGAACCCCCACTCGGTGAGTGGTCCCTCCATCGGTTCGGTAGCCATTGATCAACAGAGTGCCACGGTTGCCGGATTCTCACTGGGACTGGAATGGCGGCGGTAAAGCACTTTCCTGGCGTCTGGGCGTTCAAGGAACCATGCTGAAACAATAAACAGCCCGTGGTGAACATGGGCTGTTTATATTTCTTGTTCCTCGATTTTCGGATACCCTTTCCAAAACTTGTTTCCATTCTACAACCGCCACGGATTGAACATGTCTGAGCCAATTGCAGTCGTCCTTGCCGCCGGTAAGGGAACCCGCATGCAGAGCGATCTTCCCAAGGTCCTCTGCGAAGTCCTGGGGCGTGCCATGATCCATTACGTCCTGGACGCCCTCGAGGAGAGCGGTTTTGAAAAAAAGGTCGTGGTGGTCGGATACGAGGCGAAAAAAGTCAGGCAGGAACTGAAAGATCGCCGCAACATTGAATTCGTGCTTCAGGAAGAACAACTGGGGACCGGGCATGCGGTGATGGTCTGTCGCGATCGGATCGCCGGGCATGAGGGGCCCCTGCTGGTGGTTGCCGGTGATTCTCCCATGATCCAGGTCAGCAGCCTGAAAACTCTAAGGGAGTATTTTGAGGAAAACCAGCCCGCCTGTCTGCTGGGTACCCTCAACAAGGAAGATCCCCATGGACTGGGCAGGATCGTGAGGGACCCGGAGGGGAACTTTACCGGGATCGTTGAGGAAAAAGATGCAACTGACGAGCAGCGTGCGATCACCGAGGTCAACATGAGCACCTACATTTTCGACAACCAGGCGATGCTGCAAGTGCTCTCGGAATTGAAAAACCAGAATTCCCAGGGCGAGTACTACATAACGGACTGTCCGGCGCTGCTGTTGGCGGTTGGGAAAAGAGTTTCGGCCCTTCCCGTCCTCAAGCCCTGCGAATCGATGAGCATCAATACGGTGGCAGAATTGGCGATTGTGGAGGCAGAAATGAGGAAACTTCAAAGCTAGTTCCCAACTGCCCGGTTTTGCGGAATAATGGTGAGGTGGTTCGAGTCCATCCAGGTGCCCTCTGACAGTTCAGCGGGAGTGATTGATCTGCTTGCCGGCCGGCACGTTTTTCGGGAACGCTTCATCGGCCAAAAGAACACGCAGCAGGGCACACGCTAAAGTGGGCACACGCTAAAGTGGGCACACGCTAAAGTGGGCACACGCTAAAGTGGGCAGACCCCAAAAGGGACCGGCTTTGAAAGCCATGCTTTGAGGGCTGGCTTTTCCGTGACCGAAAGAACCGGGAACATTACGCGATATAAAGGTTTTTGCAGAACATGCGAGAAATCAAAGTCTTTAGCGGTCGTGCAAACCCGATGTTGGCGGAGAGAATTTGCCTTTTTCTCCGCGAAGATTGCGGCATGGATGTCGAACTGGGGGGATGCAGCCTGATCACATTTCCGGACGGGGAGTTTCACTGCAAAATTGAGGACGTTCGGGGACGGGATGTCTACCTTGTGCAGCCGACCTGCCCGCCGGTCAATGACAACATCATGGAATTGTTGATCATGATCGACACCTGCCGCCGGGCCAGCGCGGAAAGGATCACGGTTGTCTGTCCCTATTTCGGGTATGCGCGTCAGGATCGCAAGGATGAGGGCCGCGTCCCGATCACCGCCAAGTTGGTGGCGAACCTGATTACCGAAGCGGGAGCGGATCGTGTCCTGACCATGGACCTGCATGCGGCACAGATCCAGGGTTTCTTTGATGTTCCCGTGGATCACCTTTACGCCGGTCACGTTCTGAACAAACACTTTGTTCGCCAGGGTTTTGACCCTGAAGACCTGGTCATTGTGAGTCCCGACGAAGGGAGCATCAAGCGGGCCGTCGGTCACAAGGACCGCTTGGGAGGATCTTTGGCGATAATCGACAAAAGGCGAAATAGTGCGACCGAGGTCACGGCAGAAAACCTGATTGGTGGGCCGATCGATGGACGTGTTGCCATCATGTTTGATGACATGATCAGTACGGCCGGTTCGATCTGCAACGCCGCACGGAGTGTCAAGTCTTTTGGCGCCCGGGAGATTCATGTCGCTGCAACCCACGGGCTTTTTGCCGGGGACGCCATCAACAAGCTGGCCAAGGCACCGATTGACAGCATCGTAGTGACCGACAGCGTTCCCCTGCCTGAGGAAAAGCAGATCCCGAAAATCAGGCAATTGACGGTCTCCAAGTTGCTGGGCGAGGCCATCAAGAGGATCCACAATGACCAGTCGATCAGTCGGATCTTCAACGAAGACATCAACCAGACCGACAACCAGCTTTTCTAGACTGTTTGCGGCGGCCGCTGGCGGGGGATCCCTCCGAAACAGGGCAGCCGAATAACAGGGCAGCCGAATAACAGGGCAGCCGAATAACAGGGTAAATCGATCGTCACCTGGGCGGGCGCACTACCGGGTTCCGCTGGTATCGAGCACCCTCAAGCAAAGGCTGTTCGGCTCCACCGGGTCGAGCTGCTCGATTTCTCGAATGGTCTTCTCTGCTGCCGCCGCACTCGATTCGTGGGTGGTGATGACCAGCGGCACAAAGGTGTCCTGCTCCGCGTTCGCTTCGTGTTGAATCACCGAACCGATGGAGATTCCATTTTTCCCAAACACACCCGCAATTTTTGAAAGCATGCCCGGCTGATCCTTGATCATGAAACGGGTGAAGTAGCGACTGATGGTCTTGTCGGGTTCCTGGATTCCGACTTTTGCCTCCTCGTCTGACCAGAGTTCGAGATTCCGGAAGGTGAGGTCGGTTCTGCCGACTGCGGTGTCAATCATGTCTGCCACAACCGCTGAGGCCGTGGGCATCTGTCCTGCGCCTGCACCATGAAAAAAGACCCGGCCCACGGCATCTCCGACCACGCTGACCGCATTATTGGGTCCGCGGACTTCAGCCAATGGTTGGCCGATGGGGACAAGGGTTGGAGAAACGTGAATCTCCAGCCCCTGTTCATGCAGTTGGGCGATGGCCAGCAGCCGAATCCGGTAGCCAAGCTGCTTGGCAAAAAAAAGATCCTGTTGAGACAGTTTTTCGATTCCCTGGCGGGGAATGTCACTCCAATGAATCCGGGATCCGAACGCCAGGTGTGCCAGGATGGCCAGTTTCTGGGTGGCATCCGTTCCATCGATGTCCATGGTGGGATCCGCCTCGGCGTAGCCCTCTCTCTGGGCCTCCAGGACGCCTTCCTCGAAACTCAGGCCGTCGCTTTCCATCCTCGAAAGGATATAGTTGCTGGTACCATTCAGGATCGCCCGAACAGACAGGACCTGGTTAGCTGAAAGGCATTGGCCAATATTGGCAACGATCGGAATTCCACCGGCAACGGATGCTTCGAAAGCGATGTTTCTTCCGAGTTCCCTTGCCCGGTCAAACAACTCGGGACCATGTTCGGCCAGCAGGGCCTTGTTGGCTGTCACCACATCCTTACCGGATTCCAGCAGGCTCAGCATGATGGATCGGGCCGGTTCCAGGCCACCAATCAACTGTGCCACAACCCGAATGTCCGGGTCGCCTGTGATGAGGGAAAGGTCATCAGAAATCAGGCCGGCGGGGATGTCCGCATTTCTTTTCTTCGTAATATCCCGGACGACAACCTGTTCCAGCCACAATGAACGTCCTGCGTGGCGGGCGGTTCGGTCACCATGATCCAGCAGCAGCTTTGCCACTCCTGTTCCTACAGTGCCCATGCCGACCACAGCCACCTTTGTTTTCTCCAGCTTCGTCATCGGCAATTTCAATGCATGGATCCGTCAGACCGTTCAGCCCGTGCCACCTGCAGCAGGGCAAACGACCTAACGTATCGTCAAGGGTTCAGGGTGGTCAACGCCACCCGTTACCGAATTTGCCAAAATTACCGGACCCTTGCTTGCCATTTCGAGACGACAAACCAGTTTAAGAATTGCTGCAATCGGGGCCCGTGAAAAAAACGGCGAAAAAACCCCGCCGGTTATTCTTCCTCGCCCGATGCATTCTCAGGATCTGGTGCCTGAGCCAGTAGCGGAAGGTTTTTACGGTCGGAAACGACTACACCTCCTGGACGTTCCACCGTAATTGCGAAGGCCGCCGGCTTGCCGGCCAACAACTTGGCATCGATGGGGATGAATACTTCCCCCTCAGCATCGACATCAAAAACACCTCCATCCACGGGGTGCTTCCGCCCGTCCGCTTCCAGAATCCAAAGCTGGTACTGAGAAACCTCGGGGTTGTTTTGGGCGAGGTCGACAATCCGCATGACGCCTTCCTGAGACTGTTGATCCCAGACAACATCTCCCGATGAATCGGTTCCCTTGAGATCCGACCATTCCCAGCGGACGATGCCCTCACGGTCGGCCAGCTGGTTGTATGTCTCTCGTGCTACCGGTGTCTGGAGTTTTTCGCGTAAACCAGCGATTTCTTCCTGCAATTTCTTGCTCTTGCTGCGCTCTCCATTCCAGAAGGTCAGAGCGATAAATCCGATTGCTGCCGCGGTGGCCCACGCAATTACCTCCCGGATCCTGACGGCTGCAGGCCGCCGTTCGGCTTCAGGAGTCCCAGGTACTGAGCCGGATCCCGGCTCTTTGTCTGAACGATCACGGATTTCGATGTTGTTGACCAAACCCAGTGATGAATTGTCTTCGGTGGACTCCAGGTGGATTGCAGCCCGTCCCTGTTCCAGCAATTTCTGGTTTAAAGAGGCCGGCATTGATTCGACCTTGGACATCGAAAGGTCAATCGCCGCAGCAGCAATCTCGAACGAATCATCATCTTTTTTGTCTGATTGACTGATCAACTTTGCAAGCTCCTCGGTCTCATCGGAATCAAGTCCAAACACCGCCTGGTCGGCAAGCAATTCGAGTAATCTTTCTGGATTCGGTGCACTGTTCATTTCGCACCCCCTGCAACGGTTTCAAGGTTCAGCATATCTCTCAATCGGGTAATTCCCCGGCGAGCATGGGTTTTCACCGTGCCAAGGGGAATTTTGAGCATTTCTGATATCTTGGTTTGCGAGAGCTGATGGAAAATGGAAAGCTCGAGCACCTTTTTTTCATCAGGCCTCAGCTGTTCAAGGCACTCCCTGGCCTTGGAGGCTTCCTCGGCTATCTCAATCACGTCCTTTTCAACTTCGGAAGGCCGATCCTGGTCGGTATCGATGGAAATCGTATCAACTCTCCGCGACTGTTTCCTATGACGGTCGATCAAACGTCGTCTCGCGATCATTGTGATAAATGTCGCTTCGGAACTGAGTTCGGGGTTGTAACGTTCAGCATTCTTCCAAACTTCCAGGAAGATTTCCTGCGTTGCGTCTTCCGCATCCGCGTTATTGAAAGAAAGCCTTCTGGCAATCGACCAGACCAGGTCTCCAAACCTGGCCAGGCAATCGTGTACAGCTTCCGAATCACCTTCGGCGATCCGCTGGAGTATCAAGTCTGCCACTTCCCTATCATCCCTCCGAAATGTCTTTCAGATCGCCTTCTGTCTGTCGTGCCGATGGGGCGGATTGATCCGTCGCCTGGTTGGGTTTCAACGCAAAAAAGCGGGCACTTGGGCCCGCTTGTTCGCTTTCCGCGTCTGCCTACTTCTTGGCGGAAGGCAGGATGACCGAATCGATTACGTGGATGACTCCGTTGCCGCAAACGATATCGGTTTTAACAACCTTGGCATTGTCGACGTAGACGGCTCCATCTTTGAGCGTGACTTTGACCTTAGAACCCTGGACGGTCTTGGCAGAACCACCTTTCTTGGCGACTGCGATTGCGTCAGCGGCCATGATTTTTCCGGGTACGACGTGGTAGGTCAAGATGCTGGTCAGTTTCTTCTTGTTCTCCGGCTTGACCAGTTCAGCTACGGTTCCCTCGGGAAGCTTGGCAAAAGCGGAATCGAGGGGCGCAAATACGGTGAAGGGGCCTTCACCTTTCAAGGTTTCGACCAGTCCGGCAGCTTTCACAGCGGCGACCAGTGTGTTGAATTTCTTGGCACCTACGGCGGTGTCGACGATATCCTTCGGCTCGTTTACGGAAGTTGGCGATGACTTGCAGGGCTTTTCATCAGCTTGAACGGTGGAAAAAGCGAACAGCAGAATCGCAGGAATCAATACAAGATTTTTCATTTTTTTCTCTGGTTACAGTAAGTTTGTTTTCGGGATTTTGTCGAGCGCTCTAACGAATAGTTCGAGCCTCATGGACGTTGGATTCAAAAAAAAACGAATTGGTGGATTTCAGGGGTGCACGCTGGGAAAACCTCTTCATAGATTGCGGATTTGACCGGTTTTTCTTTGACCGCGGAGCCCGGTATGACTTTGCAGCCCCGGATTGAGGGGCAGCCCGGTATGGAGGAACAGCAGTTTTTTTCGTGGCTCTTTTTCTCGACACTCTGAGAATCTGACTGCCAAAAGAAGTCGCCTGGGCCGGCAAAGTCAGGGACGACATGTCTGGGCGTAAATGCCGGCAGTCCCCGGCAAATCAAAATTCATCACCTTGCAGTGACGCAATGGAAAGAAGAGCAAGCTCCAGATATATTGAATCTCACGACATAACCCATCTTGTTCCGAGAAATCAAATGACCCACCTTCGACTGATGATCCCCGCCTCGCTGGTCCTGCTTGCCGGCATTTCAATGCTCTTTGCGACCAATTCAGCACCCTCTCCGAACTTCCCGCCGCCGGGAGACTCGATGACTGCGGCCGCCACATCCTTTCTGGGTACTTTGAACGCTGAACAGCGCAAGACAACCGTTTATGCGTATGATTCCAAGGAACGGGTGGGCTGGCATTTCATTCCCAAGGATTCCCGCAAAGGGTTTCAGGTGAAAAACATGGATGAAAAGCAGCGGGCGGCAGCAACCGAACTTTTGAGGGTTTGTCTCAGCAAGGCAGGTTTCAAAAAAGCAACCACCATCATGGAGCTGGAGGGATTGTTGCATGCCATTGAAAAAGGCAAGGGAAATATTCGCGATCCCGAACGCTATTACTACACGCTATTTGGTGAACCGGGTAACAAAACGAAATGGGGATTGAGCATCGAAGGTCATCACCTGTCACTCAATTTTGTGATCGCCAACAACGAGGTAGTCTCGGTATCACCTTCATTTTTTGCCGCCAATCCCGGCACCGTCAAAACAGATATCCATGACAAGATCAAAAAGGGCACGCGTGTCCTGGCGGCTGAAGAAAAGCTGGCCTTCAAACTGGTCAAGTCTCTGAATGATGACCAACAGGCTGCTGCGATTTTCGCAAAAAAAGCCCCGAAAGAAATACGTGCTGCTGGAGAGGCTCAGCCACCTGTTGAATCCGCGATTGGAGTTTCCGGTTCCGACCTCGGCAAGGAACAGCTGGCTGTTCTGAAAAGACTGGTTGCTACCTACGCAGGTAATTTTCCCAAGCCCATCGGCAACAAGAAGATGAACACCATCGAGAAAAATGGTTGGGACCAGGTAAAGTTTGCCTGGGGCGGGGCCAAAAAACCCGGCATCGGTCACTACTACCGAATTCAGGGAGCAAGCTTCCTGATCGAATTTGTCAACACGCAGCCCGATGCCGAGGGAAATCCTGCCAATCACATCCACTGTGTATGGCGGAATCCAAACGGCGACTTTGCAATTGAACTTCAAAAATAGAATTCAGTAAAATCCCTCTCCAAACATATTTTTTAAAGAAGCGGCGATTGAATGGGATCCGAATCCTTGACCCCGGACGAAAAGGAAGGCGCGGAAGCTGATGCTTCGGCAAAAGATTCACACGGGGGTGCTTCCGGGGATCAACCGGGTCCTGGCGACAGTCAAACGGAAGCTTCTGCGCAGGAGAATCCACAGGTGAGCCCGTCGGGTCGCTACCTGCCGGACATGAGGTGGATCCTGGTTTGGGTGGTGCTGACCGGTTCAGTGGTTTTTCTCCACTATGCCGCCGAAAAAATCGAGGACGTTGTTCCCCTGGTTGATCAGGCAGTCCGTAATTTCGCAACCGGGGCGGCCCTGCTGGTGATCCCCCTGACCATGGTTTGCTGGTTTGCGTTTTTCAGTGATCACCTGACCCGGTCCCTGCGTCGACTGGTGTTTTTCGGAGTGCTGGGTCTGCAGGCTCTGCTGGTTTTTGGCATGGTGACGTTGGTTGAATTTGATGGTGACATGAAACCGATCGCGATTCGCTGGCCAAGCCAGGAGAGATCGGATTATCAGCTCGAGTCGCAACCCGATCAGGGAGCGGTTGTCGATCTGAAAACGGAGACTCCTGATGATTTTCCGCAGTTCCTCGGTCCGAACCGTGATGGCAAACTGCCGGATACCTATTTTGCGTACGACTGGGAAAAAGAAGAGCCGAAATTGCTCTGGAAGCAACCCATCGGTCCGGGCCATTCCGGGTTCTCCACCCGCAACGGATATGCTGTCACGATGGAGCAGCGTGGTGACCAGGAAATGACCACCTGTTACGAGATCGCCACCGGAAAGCTGGTGTGGTCCCATGCGGAGGAGACTCGCCACGAGTCGTGGTTGGGCAAGGTGGGACCTCGCAGTACACCCACCATTTTTGATGGCCATGTTTATGCACTGGGTGGGAATGGGCATCTTGTCTGTCTTGACGGTTCCAACGGCAAGCTGGTCTGGAAGAAGGATCTGCTTGAGGAGTTCGGCACCTCGATCGAACAGGAAAAGAATGCCGTTACCTGGGGGCGATCTGCCTCACCCCTGGTTTTCGACAACAAGGTGGTGGTTCCCGCCGGGGGGCCGCCAGGGGGGCCTTACGTTTCGCTCGTCTGCTACGATCGCAAAACGGGAAAAGAAATCTGGAGGGCGGGAGAGACCCAAATCAGCTACGCCTCCCCTCTTCTGATGCCCTACGCCAGCAAAACCTCCCGCCAGGGTGGTTTGGCTTCCTGTATTGTCTCGGTCAACGAGTCCAATGTTACTGCTCATGAACCGGAGGGCGGCGAGATCATCTGGTCAGTCGAGCGACCTGGAGATTCAACCGCAAACGCCAGTACTTCCCAGCCGGTGGTTTTGCCTGGCACCCGGGTCCTGCTTACGAAGGGGTACGGGCTGGGGGCCCTGATGCTGCAGTACCAGGGGGGCCAGTTGAAAGTGGAATGGGAGAAAAACTCAGTCCTCAAAACAAAATTTACCAACGCCGTGTATTACAACGCTTACGCATTTGCGCTTTCCGACGGGAGACTGGAATGCATCGACTTGCGAAAAGGGGAACGCATCTGGAAGAGTCGCAAGAGCTACGGACACGGGCAGCTCCTCCTGTGTGGCAGCGAGTTGCTGATTCTTGCCGAAAAAGGTTACGTGGCGCTTGTGCGTGCCTGGGGCTCACTCGGGAAGAGCGATGACAGTCGACAGCATGTTCAGTTTGCGAGTTTTCAGGCGATCGACGGCGTTAGCTGGAATACCATCGCAGTGCATGGTAACCGGTTGCTGGTTCGCAACTCCCGAGAGGCCGCTTGCTATGAGATGCCCATTCGTTACGACGGAGAGTCGACCGCAGCGGATTGACGACCCGGGACTTGCTGGAGGCGGCAATCCATCAGAAAGGGGCCGGTATTGAGTCGCAGAGAAACCTCATCAGCGTTTTTCCCTGCCGAAAACGGTCTGCGAGATAGGTTGCCAGCTCTGGTTGGGTGACCTCGCTCTCACCTATCGACTGGATGCCAACGAAGTCTTTGCGTCGCAGGTCCTCAATCAGCGGGTGGTCCCTTTCAAAGCCCAGCGGGGCGGTTTTCAGGCTTTCACCCGCCAATTCAAAATGAGAACGGAAGTTTTTTCCCCGGACAGACCTTCGCCACGCTGCAGGCTCCTGCAGGATGTGGCAGCGGATTTTTTTCAGTGTGGCGGAATCGGGACGCCAGATTCCCACGCCCAGAAAACAACTTCCCGGTTCGACATGCAGGTAAAAGCCGGGCGCGTGTATGTCCTTGCCGAATTCATGCCGAAACTGGATTCCAATGTTGGTTTTGTAAGGGGTTTTGTCCCTGGAAAAACGGGTATCACGGTGGATCCGCATCAGGGATCCCCCCATTTTTTTGGGGACAGCGACGAAGTGGGGCGAAATTTTCTTCAGCAGGGGGCCCATTTCGGAAATCAGGTCCAGGGCGGGCGTACGTACATCGGCTTCGTAAAGATGCCGGTGGTTCTCAAACCAGTCCCGGTGGTTGTTTTCGCTCAGTTGTTTCAAAAATTCGAAGGTTTTTTTCGTAAATGCCATTTGTTTTCCCGGCCTGCAAGTTTAACGGGACCTTGGACGAAAACCGTCAAAAGGGGCCCGGGTTCACCGGGGGCCCCTTTTTCGGAACGGGGGCAGATTGGACGGACCGCCACCTGTTCGAGATTTTGGGAGAGGTGGGATTGCATTACAATGACAGAAGTCACAACGCCGGATCTTCAAAATGAAAAGAATTTTACCCCTCGTTCTCACGATCACGCTTCTGCCCCTGGTCCTGTTGTTCTGTACAGCCGTTTACGTGGGGCAGAATTTTGCGGCTACCCGCCCAGGGGACTCTTTACAGGCTGAACAGCCATCAGGTTGGATCCGCCTGTTCGATGGAAAAACACTTGAAGGCTGGGAAGGCAACGAGGAGTTTTTCCGAGTGCAGGATGAGGCGATCGTAGCCGGAAATCTGGAAAAAAAGATACCCCACAACGAATTTCTCTGTACAGAAAAAGTATACAAGGATTTCGAACTTCGCCTGGAAGCCAAGCTGATTGGTGAGGGCAAAAATGCCGGCATCCAGTTTCGCAGTCAGCGGATTCCCAATCATCATGAGGTCAAGGGATATCAATGTGACATGGGGCAGATGAAAGGGCACTCCATCTGGGGATACCTGTATGATGAATCCAGAAGAAGGAAATTCCTTGTCGAGGCCGATGCAAGGCTAACTGACAAAAACACGCGAGAGGGTGAGTGGAATGAATTTGTCCTCCGCTGTGAGGGAAAACGGATTCAGATCTGGTTGAACGGTTTTCGAACCGTCAACTATGTCGAAACCGGGGAGAACATTGACCAACAGGGAATCATCGGACTGCAAATCCATGGTGGTCCTCCCGCGGAGGCCTGGTATCGCAACATCCGGATCAAGAAGCTTTGACATTTCGTTCCGGACCACTTGAACTGCCGGCGGGTATACCGTGAAAAAGCCAAAATTTTTTTTCTTTGATCTCGGGAAAGTCCTGCTGGAGTTTGACCACTGGATTGCCTGCCAAAACATCGGTGGGCTCTGCAACCGCTCCGAGGACTTCATTCAGAAGTTGATCTTTGAATCGGATCTGCAGTCGCGCTACGAGAATGGAGAGCTCAGTTCCCGGGAATTCCACAAACACCTTTGTCGGTTGACAGGGGTCGAAATGGACTTTCAACAGCTGTGCATTGCTGCGAGTGCCATTTTTCGTCCCAATTTTTCGATTTTTCCCATCGTG
>JAYZFP010000217.1:0-32127 GCA_036336715.1 Planctomycetota bacterium | reverse complement strand
TCGAAATGGGGAGCATCATTCATGGCATGGTCCTTCGATTCGACCAACTTGTTCCGGATATCGTAAATTTCCCACTTCTTGTCGAGCAAAATCAGCGTTCCCTTGTCGCCGTGGAAAGCAACGCCAAAACCGGTTTTTTCGGTTCCCTTGGGTGACCAGCTGAGACCCTCCCAAACCAGCAGCTTTTTTCCGAATTCAAAACTGGTCAGATGGGTATCGGCCGTTTCCTGGTCGTCATCAAAGCGGTACCTTCCACCTGCCGATACGATCCGGGTCGGGTAGTCGACCTGCATGCCCCAGCGTGCCACGTCAATCGCGTGCACGCCGTTATTTCCCAGTTCGCCATTCCCCCAGTGCCAGTGCCAGTGCCAGTTGTAGTGAACGAGATTGTCCTTGAAGGGCTTTTCGGTGCAGGGTCCCTGCCACAGTTTGTAATCCAGCCAGTCGGGTACCGGCACCTGCTTGCCCCTGCCGATTGGTCCACGCCGGTTGGCGTACCAGCAGCGTGCATAGAGTACATTCCCGATCTCACCGCCATGAATCCTGCTAATTGCCTCCCGGTGTCCGGGGGTGCTGCGACGCTGGGTTCCCATGGTGCAGACCCGTTTGTGTTTCATCGAATTGGCCACCATCAATTCGCCTTCCCGCGGGGTGTGGGAACACGGTTTTTCAACGTACACATGTTTGCCTGCCTGCATGCCGAGGATGGCCGCCGGCCCGTGCCAGTGGTTGGGGGCAGCAATGACCAGGATGTCTACGGCCGGATCTTCCAGGGCTTTGCGGAAATCTCCCATACCGATCGGGTCTTTCCCGGTGACGCCTTGGACAGCCGCTTTTCCCTTTCCAATGGCTCGTGAGTCGACATCGCAGACATGGGAAACCACCACGTCCTTTTGCGTGGAAAATCCCCTGGCCAATGAACTGCCGCGTCCATTGACGCCCATCACGGCGCAGGTCAGACGATTCAATGGGGAGATCGAGGTTGCGGCCGAGATGCTGGAGTGGTAACCGACAGCGGCGGTCGCACCCACCGCGGCCGCCTGGATGAATTTTCGGCGATCGGTTGGAAGAGTCATGCGGATTCCTTGAAAGGGCGGTTTTGTCTACCGGGGCCGGGCAACTCGTGTCCCGGACTTCCTGTCGCATTCTAAGCGACCCGGACTGGAGGTTCCACAATCAGCAAGCTGCAAAAATCGGTTTGCAGGGTATCGATGAACCTGCCGGCACCCTCTTTCTTTGCCTTCCAGCTTGAACCTTTTTCACATTCCAGAACAATTTTCCCCCGATCCTTGTCCGGAATGCGGTTTTTGATCCCTCTGGCGAAAGGGGGGCCAGCCGCCGGAAAAAAAGGAGTTGATTTCGCGAAAATTCATTTGCTGCCTATCCCGGAATGCGCATAGTTGACCATTACCATCCAGGAGGCCTGTTGATGAATAGGTTCTTTATTTCTCTGCTGATGTCTGTACTGATTGGGTTCCCGGGTTCCCTGTCAGCTCAGGTTCTGTCGGTAAATGAGCTGGCTCGCTGGGGCGAACCGGTTTCCCCGGGGCTCCGTCAGGTGTCTCCAGCGCCCATCGGTGCAGGCATGAAACGGCCGACCCCACTTGGGGCGAAAACAGCCGTTTTCGGGTATCGTTCGATGGCCCCGGGTTTGCCTCAATTGCCTTTGCTGAAGTTCCCTTCACTCTCCCCGGCAACGACACTCTTTTTTGCCCGGGAATCGGGGTCGCAACCACTGCTTGCCCCGGTGAGTCAGAAAGGCGGAAGGAACGAGAAGGCTTATTCCGCTGCAGGAGATCCGCACCAGAAGCTGTACGGCTTCCGGTTGCCAAAACTTGTATTACCAGATCCGGGGTACCTGGTTTCACTCGGTCACAGCACCCCGGGTAGCGACGTGGGGCTTTCTCAGCCGGGGTGGACCGGCAGGATTTTCAAGTTGGGTCTGGACAAAGAGGTAACCGACGCGATCCACATCCTGGATCGCCCCTACCGGCCTTTTCACTTTTACGGGAATACCGTTCGACGCCAGCACTACCGTGGAAATCCCTTGCCCATGCCCCGCGATTTTTTTCAGTCGGGCCAATCGATTCTGATGCGCAGAGAACTCTGGTTTGAACTGGAGGACACGGTCGGAAAAGGGGTCTTCTCCGTTCAAAAGACCGACGGATCGCGATTTGGCGACCGCCTGCCGGAAACCGGTTTTTTTCCTCGTGCCATCGACTCCTTTGCAGCACCGCATTCCCCTCGGAGCAAGTTGCCGGTCGTCGAGAACGGAACTTCCCGCCTGGTCCCGCAAGGGGTCCCTGGCGATGGATTTCTTTCGCCTTCCACTGTTCAAATGTCCGGGAAGGATGTTGCTCCGCTTGATTTGATGGAGCATGATGGCATCCAACCACTCCCCGGGTTCCAGTAAACCCGGCCAGGGATGGAACGATGCAGTTGGCGGCAGAGACTGTCCGGTTGTCAGCTCTGTGTGCAGCTGGACTACAGGCCCCCTGCCTGCCGGTGCAACCTGTTTTCAACGTCGTTGGCAACAATCACACCGTAATTGATGGTGCCCAGCCAGCCGGACATGATGATGCCGCAACTGCCAGCGTGGTAGAGGCCACCCACCTGTTCGGGAAGGGCGCGACTGACTACGAGCCCCTCAAACTTGGTGCCAAAGCTGGCTCCGTTAACATGCCGCGTATAATGTTCAAATGTGATCGGTGTGGCGGCTTCGGCGTGGATGACCCTTTCCCGGGCGTTGGGGAGGTATTTGTCGAGGGCATCCAGCGTGGTCTCCACCAGGTCCTTTTTGCTGTCTTCGTATTCTTCCTTGCTCAGCCCGGACCAGTCCTCGTAGTTGGCATTGGTGCTGGATACGATCATGGTGCGGTCAAACTTGTTTGGCCTCGTGTCGGGGTAATAAAAAGAGAAGGTCCGGCTGGTGATGTCGCGACTCAGCAGGAGATCCGTCTGGAAGCGGTGGGCCGTCGATGAAAACAGCAGGTCACCTGTGCTTCTTTCAACGTGGTCATCCGGCTTGAGAGCCATGTATACCTGTGTGCTTGAGTTGTTCAGCCGAACATTCTCTGCCTCATCCACAAAGGAAGGATCAAAGTGTTCCTTGCCGATCAGTTGGAAGATGGTGGACCTCAGATTTGCGTTGGACACGATGGCACGGGTGCGAATTTCCTTTCCGTTGACCGTCACCGATTCGACGGTCGAATCGCGGACGGAGATTTTTTCCACGTTGCAATTGATTCGAATGTCGACGCCGTTGTTGATCATCTCCTTTTCCATTGATTTGACCAGCTTGTCCGTACCTCCTTCAAAGGTAAAAACCCCCTTGGACATGAAGTTGGAAAAAACAATGCCATAGGTGATGGCGGGATCCTCAAGTGTCGAGCCATTGGCATAGGTGATCGGTTCCATCAGAAGTCGTACCACGTCTTCCCGCCCGGGAAAGAACTTGTCAAAAAGTTCCCCGGTGGTCATCGCCTGGTCATCATAGAAATTCATTCCGCGGGCGGTATCGAAAAACCCTTTGACTGCCTCCTGCCCAATACCGAATTCGGTGGTCAGGAGCCGGGTAAAATCCTGCCGGTCAAAGGTCGTCGTGAGGGAGAACATCGGGTTGTCAAAGCGAACTCCCTCCAGTTGGATGATGGAATCCGAAATTTCACGTGACCAGTAACGTTTGCAACTCTTGATCATCCCGTTGGGAAATCCGTGCAATGAAATGTCGAAAATATTGCCTCCTGGTCTCTTGAACCAGGTTGCCATGCCTCCGAGTTTGTAATGCTGTTCCAGCAGCAGGACCGAGCGGCCTTCCCGGGCGAGAATATTGGCTGCTGTCAGACCTCCCAGACCGCTGCCGATTACCACAACGTCGTACTGTTCCTGAACGCCTGCGAGAAAGTCTTTGGGCATGAATCAATCAACTGTATTGAATTTTCGATCAAAAAACCGATCTTAATGGATTCTGGGCGGTTGCGGCAGTGCCTGAGGCGGACTGCTGGCTGGGTTCGAAAAAAACTCCGTATCCTCTGGACAGGTTGACTATCTGCCCTTTAGTAACCGGAGGTCACACGGCCTCGCGGAAATGGTGATTGGCATGAGGTAAATGGCACTAATGGCCCCACTCGGCGCGGAGCGGTTGACTTGTAAATCAACCCGATTCGTCGATACTGTTACCACTCTAGTGAAAGGTGCGCATGGCCGATTTTCGATGGGATCCTGTCAATGGGCAGTGGGTAATCATCGCGGAAAACCGTGGGCACCGCCCTAGTGATTTCCAGACATCGGTCGACCGCAATGCAGCATCGGATTGTCCCTTCTGTTATGGAAACGAAGACCTGACCCCGAAGGAAATCGCCGTTTACCGGTCGGGAGAAAATAACGGTCGCTGGAATACCCGTGTATTTGCCAACAAGTACCCTGCGGTTCACCAGAATGGGGGCAGCAATTGCGAGGTGAATGTCGGCCCCTACCGCAAGGGGGATTTCCTGGGGCACCATGAGGTCATCGTCGAGTCCCCGGATCACAAGACCAGTTTCTCGCAGTTGAACGACGATGAGACGGTTTGCGCATTTCGGGCCTATCGCGACCGGATCGGGAGTTTTGCCCGGGACCCCAATCTGAAGCATGCGATGCTGTTTAAAAATTGCCGCCCGGAAGCCGGCGCATCGATTGAACACCTGCACAGCCAGATTCTCTGTACTTCGGTGACCACCGAAAAAATTACCCGCAGAGTGGGTCGGGCCCGGCAGTACTTTGAAGCCAACGGCCAGGATATTATTTCGGCAGTCGTGGGCTTTGAATCGGTGGAACAGGTCCGGGTAATCTGCGAGTCGGAACATTTCATCGCATTCTGTCCTTTTGCCAGCCGGTTTGGTTACCTGGTCAGTGTTGCTCCGAAAACGATGAGCAGTCCCTTTCATCAGTTGTCGGATGCCAAGGCCTGTGAACTGGGGCGCTTTGTCCGCCGTATCGTGGTCAAGCTGGAGTCCTGCCTGCCAGACGCGGCCTATAACCTGTTGCTGCACATACCGCCTTTCGATGTAGCTGCCGAGGACTATTACCAGTGGCATATCGAGATTTTTCCCCGACTGACAAACCCCGCAGGTTACGAATGGGGAACCGGTTGCTGGATCAACCCGGTTTCTCCTGAAGAGGCCTCCCTGGCTTTGAGAGAGGCCTGAACTGGTCAGGATAACCCGCTCCGTCCTTTCAGTCCTGTAAAGCGGGAGAACCGTTAACCGTTCTTTCAGCTTTTGATTTTGCGCAGGTGGAATGGCTTAACATTTTTTCTCCCGCTGTCGATTTCTGTTTCTACTGGCAGGGTTGCCTTGAGAATACGGAAGGGATTCGGAAATGAAGCAACTCACATTTGACTTCCAACATGAATCCCTCAGTTCGCATCTGCCTCGTCATTCACAACCACCAGCCGGTTGGTAATTTTGATTCCGTTATCGAGCAGGCCTACCAGGACAGCTACCTTCCCTTCCTGGACGTCTTTGAGGAATTCGAGCACCTCAAGCTTTCGCTCCACACCAGCGGCCCCCTGATGAACTGGCTCGAGGAGCATCACCAGGAGTATCTCGACCGGATTGCAAGCCTGGTTCACCAGGGGCGGGTCGAAATTGTGGGCGGACCCTACTATGAACCCATCCTGACCATGATTCCCAGCAGGGACCGAATTGGTCAGATCCGATCCTACTCCGATTGGCTGGAGCAGCGGTTCGATACCTCTGTGAACGGAATGTGGATGCCTGAACGGGTCTGGGAGCAGAGCCTGACGTCGGATATCGCTGCTGCAGATATCCGGTACACCGTGCTCGATGATTTTCATTTCGGCAATGCGGGACTGGACAAGGACTCTTTGGGCGGGTTTTTTGTTACCGAAGACCAGGGAAGGATGCTGACGATCTTCCCCGGAAGTGAAGAGCTGAGGTACCTGATCCCGTTTCGTCCCGTTGAGGAAACCATTGACCACCTGCGATCCCTTGCTGAACAGCAACCCGGCCGAATCGTCGTGTTTGGTGACGATGGAGAGAAATTCGGGACCTGGCCCAATACCCGGGAACACGTCTACGAAAAGGGCTGGTTGCATGAACTGTTCAGCAGCCTGACCAAGAACCGTGACTGGATTCATACCGCGCGCCTGGAGGATTGCATCCGGGACTGCGAGCCCGAGGGTAAGGTATTTATCCCCGATTCCAGCTACCGGGAAATGACCGAATGGTCCTTGCCCGTGGAAAAACAGCTGGAACTGGACCGGTTGAAACACCGTTTTGAAGAAGATGAAGATTTTCAACTCGCAGAGCAGTTTATCAGTGGTGGATTCTGGCGGAATTTCAAGATCCGTTACCCGGAAACCAACGACATGTACGCCCGGATGATGTACGTCAGTATGCTGTTGCAGCAGGCAGATCAGGAGGGGCGGGATCCCGAACTGGTGGAGGAAGCCCGGCAGGATCTCTACCGCGGTCAATGCAATTGTGCCTACTGGCACGGTGCCTTCGGAGGGATTTACCTTCCCCACCTGAGGAACGCGGTTTTCAGGCACCTGATTGCCGCTGAAAACCGCCTGGAACAGGCCAATAAACGTCCTGCAATGTGGGTCGAGGCCACGGCAGATGATTACAATTTTGACGGTCGGCAGGAAATACGCCTCGCCAATGATCAGCTGTCCACCTGGATTTCACCCGCCATGGGGGGACAGATGTACGGCTTTGACATTCGGTCGGCGGAACACAATCTGCTGGCCACCATTAACCGCAAACCGGAAGCCTATCACGAAAAAGTCCGGGGGGGCGAGACGGATGCCGATGACCAGGCCGCCAGCATTCACGACCGGGTGGTTTTCAAACAGGAGGGCCTGGATCAGAAACTGCAATATGACTCCGGGAGACGGGTCAGCCTGATCGATCATTTCCACGACAATGATACGGAATTGCAATCGATCATCAGTGGACAGGCAATGGAACGGGGCGATTTTGCCACCGGACATTACGATGCAATCATGCGTCGTAACGAGGATCGCGTGCAGGTCATGATGTCAAAAGCCGGAAATGCCTGGGGTTGCCCGCTGAAAATCACCAAGGGGGTGACCATGAATGCGGGTAGCAATGTTATCGAAATTGCCTATTTTATCGAGGGTCTGCCACCAGAATCCCTGTTCCATTTTTCTGTGGAATTCAATTTTGCCGGGATGCCCTCGAATGCTGACGGCCGTTATTTTTACAACGACCAATGTGGGAACTTTGGCCATCTGGGGTCGCGACTGGAACTCCACGATATTCGGAATTTCAACCTGGTGGACCAGTGGCAGGGAATCGACGTCGGTTTCGACATTAACCGTCCGACCAGCATGTGGACGTTTCCCATTGAATCGGTCAGCCAGTCCGAGGCCGGCTTTGAACTGGTTCATCAATCGGTAGTGGTGCAACCTCACTGGTGGATTCGTCCCAACGAAGAGGGGAACTGGACGGTTACCATGCGACTGATGGCGGCGGGGGACCTGGACCACCCTTTCGGCCGTCAGGCGGTCGAGTCACTGGAATTGGCAGCCGTATGATTCGGCGGCAGGGCGACTCTGAAAAACCAGACGCCCAACAGGAAAATGGTCCGTAGCGCTGAGGCGTCTGCGGGAATCTAGTCCCGGTTCACCAGCGCGTGTGTGACCGATGACATCTCAGAGGCGAACTGGTCAATGCGGTCCTGCAGGTCCGGGTCCGAAACTTTATTGTCGGTGAATGCCTGTCCGGTGGCATAAACGAATCGGGGGAGCACAAAAGTCCGGAAATCGAGCATCAGGGAGTTGGCGAGCTGCATGATGGACATGTAGCTCCCCTGCCCACCGGCAGCGCAGAGGAATCCGGCTACTTTTTCTTTCCATGCCTGTCCGGTCAGCTCAACCATGTTTTTGGCTTCTGAGCCGATGGAGTAGTTATAGACGGGTGTGGCCAGGACGATCCCGGAGGCTGACTTGACGAGGTCGGAGATCTGCCGCGCTGCCGGGGCGGCGTAGCAGGAATCCGCATCGCAACGTGGCAGTTTCAGCTCTGCCAGGTCGACAAAATGGCATTCATTTCCCAAGGATTTCAGCGCATGGGCGGCGTGATTTGCCAAAACCCGGCTGCGGCTTTGGGGGGAAAGGCTGGATGAGATGACGAGGAACATGTTGTCTGGCTGATTGGGTTGAGGCGTTACCGACCGGCTCACATCGGCCTCGAAGGTTGGAATCCTGGCACTGGAACTTCTCCAAACCGGTCGTTTCTGAAAGAATAGGGTTTTCCGCTTCAAATTCCTATAGCCTACCGAGCATCAAAATGGCGAGAGTCCTTCTGGCAATGTCCGGCGGCGTCGACAGCAGTACTGCCGCTCACCTTTTGCTGCAACAGGGTCACGAAGTAATCGGGGCCTTTATGAGGCATGGAGAGCAGGCGGTTGAGGTCTGCTCTGCTGAAGGTTCGCTCGATTCTTCCCCGCTGCTTCCGATCTATGAGCAGCGGCAGGATCACAAGCAGGGGTGCTGCAGCGCGGCGGATGCGGCCGATGCCCGAAAAGTGGCCGATCGGCTTGATATTCCCTTTTATGCCCTGAACCTGGAGGAAGAGTTCCGGGACATCATCGATTATTTCGTAGACGAGTACACGCAGGGACGTACCCCCAATCCCTGTGTCATGTGCAATAACCATCTCAAGTTCGGCAAGCTTTTTGATTATGCCGACAGCATTGACGCCGAATTCGTGGCTACCGGACATTATGCCAGGCTGGAGCCAGGCCCCGATGGTGACCCCGCCCTACTTACCGGAATCGATGAAAACAAGGACCAGTCCTATGTCCTGTTTGGGGTAGACCGCCAATACCTGAAGCGGATGCTTCTTCCGGTAGGTGGATTTGAAAAGCCGGCGATTCGTGAAATGGCAGCCGGACTTGGATTGCGGGTTCACGACAAAAAGGACAGCCAGGAAATCTGCTTTGTGACTTCCGGAAAGCATGATGAATTTGTTCGACAGCGACGGGGCGACGTTTCAACTGCCGGCAAGATTGTAACTACCGAGGGAGTTGAAATCGCAGAGCACCCGGGCATTGAACGGTTTACCATCGGCCAACGGAAGGGAATGGGAATTGGGGGCCTTTCGGAACCCTATTTCGTGGTGGAGATTCGTCCGGACACGAACGAAGTGGTCGTGGGCACACGTGAAAAACTTGGGCGGCAGCGACTGGTTGCCAACCGCTTGAACTGGTTGGTCGATCCGCCTCAGTCCAGTTTCGAGTGCCAGGCCAAGATACGCTACAACTCCAGTCGTCAACCTGCCCGGGCCTGCCTGCTGAGCGACGGTCGTCTTGAGGTTGAATTCGAGCAACCGGTCAACGGTATCGCGCCGGGGCAGGCTGTCGTCTGCTATGCTGGCGACCGGGTGTTGGGCGGTGGCTGGATCTGCTAGTTCGCCGAATCCCATTTTGCAATCACTTCATCGCCTGAGTCATCAGTTTGCCCACTCGCCCGCAATCCCCGGAGACTCTCGAATTGCCAGGCTGGTTTCCTTTTGCTCACCGCCTGACGTCCCTGTTGCTGTTGCTGATGGTGATTACTTCCTCGGTGGGGCTGGCCTTTCTGGGGTTTGATGATGACCTGGAAAATCTTTTCCAGGGAGATTCCCGGGATTACCGTGATTACCTCGAGCATACAGAGATTTTCGGGGCGACTGGTAATCAGTGCGTGGTTTTGTTGACCGCCCCGGATGTGCTTTCGGCCGATTCTCTTTCAGCAATCCGCAGGATTCATCAAAAAATGGTGCGGGACGAGGAACTGGTGTCGGTGAATTCGATGTGTGACTTGTTGTTGCCCCGACGCGTGGGGCGGATGTTTTTCCCCGCAATCCCGTTTGGCGAGGCAGACGCAGGGGATTGGAAAATGGCAAGGGAAGTTTTGCAAGTCCATCCACTTGGCAATGGAATTCTTTACTCAAGTGATTTCAGGCACACGCTGTTGGTTTTTGAAATCCAGCGTGGAACCCGTCGGGACAGGGAGGCAGCCAAAATCGATTCGATCCGGGAGATGATCCGGTCCGAATGGTGCAAGGCAGAAAGCTCTGGAGTGAAGGTGACCGGTTTGCCCGTCATTCGCCTTGAGGTGATTCGGTGCCTGCAGCGGGACCAGGCCAAGTTTACCGTGCTGGGGTTCCTGTTTGCACTGATTGTTGGCTGGGTCCTTTTCCGAAAGCTGATGCCGGTGATGTTTGTGGCCATGATCCCATTTGTCGGGCTTGGATGCATCATGGGACTTCTGGGGTGGCTCTCCATCCCCCTGAATATCGTCAACAACGTGATTACGCCGCTGGTTCTGGTGATTGGATTTGCCGAGACGATTCATGTCCTGTTTCTGACCGGAGCCTTCATCGGTCAAGGGGACGGAACCGGGGTGGCGGTTCTGAAAATGATTCGTCGGCTGATGGTTCCCTGTTTCCTGGCGGCCCTGACCACTGCGATCGGTTTTGGCTCCCTTTTTCTCGCCGAGGACAGGGCGCTGCGGGAATTTGCCATGGTGGCGTCGGTATCTTCGCTGATCATGTTCCTGGTTGTTCTATTGGTATCTGCCTGTCTTTTGGCTTCCCCTCTGGGACGACACTGCGTGCATGACCGTCGTCCGGCACGGCGGGATGCCAATCAAATCACCCCCAGGGGAGTTACGGGAAATCGGCGTTGGCCCATGCTGGTTTCACTTCTGGTGGTTGTCCTGAACCTCTTGCTTGCCTGGCTCGCCTCCCGGAACGGGACCGACTACCGCCTGACGGAAAATCTCCCGAAGTCCAACGTGGCCGTTCAAAGCCTGCATGAAATTGACCGGGTCATGGGAGGATCTTCGCGAAATCACCTCCAGGTCCGTTTTCGGAAGAAGCCGAAACCGGGGCAGTTGATTCAAACCCTGGATACAATTTGCCGACGATTGGAGCAAAGTCCCATCGTTTCACGAACGAATTCGTTTTTGAATTTGCTGGAATCCATGCCCGGACCGGAGGGCGACCCGATACGGAAGTTTCGCGAATTGAGACACCTGCCGCAGGAAGCCTGGGAGCCCTACCTGCAGATTGATCCGACCGTTGCCAATATCAATTTGATGCTGCCCGACATCGGTTCACGGCGACTGGGCCCTCATTTTGAAGCGATTCATGAGCGGGTTCAGAAAGACGCCGGGGGAGCCTACCAGGCGAGGTTGGTTGGGTTGAATGTTCTGGCCAGTCGTCGCAGCCAGAAGATGATCCGGGACCTGGTCTGGAGCCTGCTGGGGGCATCGCTGGTAATTTTTGGATTGATCCTGCTGGTCTATCGGTCACCTGTTTTCGGCCTGGCAGCGATCCTGGTCAATGCTTTTCCGATTTTGGGAGTGGCTGCCCTGATGTCCTGGAATCAGCAGCCGATTCAGTACACTGGCATCATGTTGCTCTGCACCTGCCTGGGTCTGGCAGTGGATGATACCGTTCACTATCTTTCCAAACTCCGCTGGCTGCTTGATTCCGGCCTGGAGATGCAGCGAGCCGTCCAGGAAACCACCCGGCAGCTCTGGCCGGTCCTGATGTCAACATCGCTGATTTTGGGAGTCGGTTTCGGACTGGCTGCCACAAGTGACATTCCAACTTTCCAGACTTTTGGAGGGTATGCCTCTGTGGCCCTCACGCTCGCACTGATCGGTGACCTGTTTTTCCTGCCACACCTCCTGGTTGGGCTGAGCGGATTGACGAATAAATCCCGCCAGAATCCGTGACTGGGGGGAGGCAGGAGATAGTCAGGCAGGCTGCTTTGTTTTATTCTTGTGGGATTGCTTCCCTGAGGAATCTTACGCATGAAATTCAAATCCCTTCCTGTTTGCACACTTCTGGTTATGGTCGCAACTGCCGTGGATGCAGCTGACCCGATCAAGGATTTGTCTGATTGGCTTGCCCGGAAACCTGATGAAAGAAGCAGGCTGGATGCTGAAAAATTCGGTTCCACAGCTCTTTCCAGGAAACAGGCGGCCGAGGCGACGGAACTTTTGGTCAGGGATTTTCAGGCAGGAATCCGCAAGAACCGCAAGCAGGAATGGAGCAAGAAAGTCATTCAACTGGATCAACTGTCGATGAAGTTTGAATTCCGGACGTTTGGCAAAAAACCCGAGGGTGGACGCAGCCTGTTCATTTCCATGCACGGAGGAGGAGGGGCACCGGCGAGGGTGAATGATCAGCAATGGCAAAACCAGATCCGGCTCTATGAACCCCGGGAGGGGGTCTACCTCGCTCCGCGGGCTCCCACCAATACCTGGAACCTGTGGCACCAGGGACACATCGACGAGTTCTTTGAAAGAATCATCGAAGACGCGATTGTCTTTGAGGGGGTCAACCCCAACCGGGTTTACCTGATGGGCTATTCGGCGGGTGGCGATGGAGTTTACCAGCTGGCTCCCCGCATGGCGGATTCCCTCGCTGCCGCAGCGATGATGGCGGGGCACCCCAATGATGCTTCTCCCCTGGGACTGAGGAATATCGGTTTCACCCTGCACATGGGAGGCAAGGACGGGGCCTACAACCGTAACGGAGTTGCCCGTAAATGGAAAACCATGTTGGCCGAGATGCAGAAAGAGGACCCCCAGGGTTATCGTCACGAAGTAGTGATCCACGAACAGTACGGTCACTGGATGAATCGCGATGACCGTGTGGCTGTACCCTGGATGGCAAAATTCACCCGGGAGCCCAACCCGGGAAAAGTGGTCTGGCGGCAGTCGGGAAAAACTCATGACCGTTTTTACTGGCTGGCAGTCAATCCGGAAAACCGCAAGGGGGGCAGCGAGGTGATTGCCACGCGTGATGGAAACAGTCTCAAGATCGAAAAATCTGAAAAAGTAAACCAGCTGGTTGTTCGTCTGAATGACGAGATCGCCGATCTCGATCGTGCTGTGCGGATCGCGCTGCCGGACGGCAAAACTGTTGAGAAAAAGCCGGTGCGGACCATTCAGACGATTGCCAAATGTCTGACGGAGCGGTTTGATCCGGCAGCCGTCTATTCCGCTGAAATCGTGGTCGAAATCGAGTAAATCAAAAGGCGGGTGCTGTTTGCAGTTCCACAAGGTGAACCGTTATGAAATCGTTTGAAAAACTGGAAATTCTTCGTGCGGCTGTCAGTGTGGTTGCCATTGATGGAGAGGTCAGTGAACAGGAAAGGGCACTGATCGACAAACTGGCAACCGAAATTGGAGTGGGGCAGGCTTCCCGCCAGGCCATGATCGCCCGGGGCACATCCGATCCGGAATTCTGCGAAGAGATGTTTCGGGTATTGAAAACGGACCCGGGGGAAACCATGATGACGCTCTTTCACGCCGCAATGGTTGATGGAGTCCTGGATGAATCTGAAGTCAAGGTGCTCTGGCATTTTGCGGCAAAACTGGGAATGCAGGAAAACACATTTTCTGCGCTGGTCGAAAAAGCCAAATCGATGACCAGGGGATAGCCTGTCGCAGGTTGCCGCAGCTTCCGGCTGTCAGGTGTGCCCGCTTTTGCAGCCGGTAAAAAATTGTTACGTCAAAGAGGATACACGAGTGGTTCCTTTCCTTTGGCGTTTTGGTTTTGGGAATGAAATCATGAATCTCCGTTTGATCTCCGTGGAATTTTACAAAAGCTCCTCCCGGATCTTCTTGCCCGGAATCTTGATACTGCTGGTCGTGCTCGGCAGGTGTTCGGGACAGGACTCGGCGCCTTCCTCGCACATGGTTTTCAATGATGGGTTTGATGGCGATCTGATCATCAACCAGGTTCGCGTGCCCAAGCAGGGTGATGCGTTATATACCTATTATGAAGCTCTCGGGTGGCGGGGCAGGGGGGCCGGCTATGCGGGAATTCAGTCCCACCCCCGGGCAAAGAACTTTATCTTTTCAATCTGGGATCACAAGGACCATGCGTCACCCATCCGGGCCGTCTACTACGGGCCCGGGACGGAAACCAAGGGTTTTGGTGGAGAGGGTACCGGACTCAAATCATGGAATTTTGAACTCGGCTGGAAGACGGATATCTGGTACACGTTGGTGGCCAGAAGCTGGCCTGTCGCCGATCACACCTATTTTGGGTTCTGGGTGCAGGCCGCTGATACCGGAAAATGGACCCACCTGGTGACCATGGATGTTGCGGTGCCGGGAGCCCGGTTCCGGGGATCCACGGACGCCTTTATCGAGGACTGGCTGAATACCGGCAAAAACCGTCGGGTCACCCACCTGAAGGGCGGATGGAAACGGGACCTTCAGGGGAAATGGCATGCATTTCAAAACGCCCGTTATTCGGTGAACTCCTGGGATCTTGAACAGGGGAAACGCTCTTTCAACTTTCGCCGTAACTGGGATGGTGGAGTGGCCTCCGATCCGTCCGATCCGAAAGAGCGGTATTACTACATGATCAGCGGCGGCGGCGAGACCCGTCCGACGGCTGAAAACCCTTCCCGTCATTCGGTCAGGCAGACCGGAACTTTTCCCGAATTCAGCCCCATACGGTTGGTGAAGGCCTGGAAACGTCAGGAAAAGGGGAAACTGTTGATTGAATGGAAGGTGGACCCCCGGTCGGCTCCACAATTTGCCTACGAGGTGATCACCGGAGAGGGCACACAGCAGAAGACCCTCCGCAGGGGTGTGCTTCCCCAGGCACGTAGTTTGGAGTTGGAAGGCAAATATGCCAGTGAGGGAGTTCGATTGCGGTTGATCGATCTGTTTGACCGACCCTCCGCGGTTGTTCAGGTTGGGCAGGAATAAGCGGGCAGGCAGCTTCCCTGATCAGGGCTATTCGATTTGGCACTGGACGGCAATTTCCCTCAGTCGCTCGAGAGTGTGGGCAAATGCTGCTGCAGCGGCCGGTCGTTCTTCCGGTGAAATGGTGCGTTGACGGTTGATCCACAGTAATTCGGTCATTTTTTCGCACCATCGGGCGCTTCGACGGGAAGCGCGAATCGGCTGACGATCGACAAGAACCTCCACCGGGTTGCTATGTAGCTGGGGGAATTGGCGAACGGCTACCCAGCTGCTTTGCGAGATGGGCACATCCAGCTCAAACGGATGAAGTTGTCCGTCCGCCTCGACCGTGCGGTTCGCGACCACCTGCCCGTTGACCACGATCTCAATTTTTCGGGTTCCGCCCTGGATCCACTCATGTTCCCGTGGATGATGCAGTTCGACCGTGTCACCAATCAGGCTCCGGGCAATGGTCCCTGACTGGGTGCCTTGTGCTACGGATTCGGGGGTCTGCGGTGCAAAGGCGACTTGAAATCGGACCTTGACGGTTCCTGCCCGCTTCAGTTGTACCGGCTTGTGACCCGGTGAAGTTCCCCCGACGGTAAATTCCGGAATGTGGGCAAAACCATCCGAGACGTAGGAACGACCAAGGGCAAGATGGCGACACCAGGTTTCAAAATCGGGCGATTGTCCGAGGGGCAGTTCCTTCCCCAGGTCAACGTACACCCGCCCCTTGCCGACCCGTCGGCTGCTCATGCAGGGAAAGTCGGTTTCCCCGGATACCTTGATCGGAAACCCGCAGTTCAGCAGGTGGTACCAGGTATTCCATTCCTGGATTCGGGCGGTATCCATGGCGCTGATGAAATCGCAGACCCCATGCACGGCACTGACGCAGATTTCCATTGCCCCGACCCCGTTCATTTCGGGAATCGAGTAATTGGGTAACTGTTCAGCCGATTTCCGGTGGGAGTTGATCAGCTCGTCGGGAGAAAGCAGGCGGTTGGCGTTGGTATCGATTTTTGCAAAGGGCAAGGGCAACAGCTGCGAGTGGCATTCGTCTTTTGAAAGATGCCCGTCTTCGTTTTGGTCGAGGGCAGCGAGCAACCTGCGGCTCGCCTGGATGGGGTCGATAGCCAGTCCGCTGGCGGAGTGGGCGTAACCTGTGTAGCCTCCCTGTTTTTTGGCCCACTTCATCACCGGTGTGGTCCAGGTCGGCCAGCCTTTATTCTTGGTCCCGCCGGATTCCGGGTAGGTCTGGTTTTCAAGGTTCAGCAGGCAGACATGACCAAGGGCCTGTGACCCGAATCCACTGACCTCGATATCGTATTTGATCAGGGTTTCACGGTTTTCAAACGACAACGGTGCGGGGTCGAAAAATTTTCGCTGAAAATCAAAACAGGGGCCCCAGGTCAGGATGCATCCGACATTCAGGCCTTCGCCCGTTACCTGCCGGTACATGTCTCGCGGGCGGACCCCCTGGGTCGGCAACGCGTAATGCGAACAGCCGGCAGCATGAATGTGGTGGTCACCGCTGTAGTAGCCAAACCCTGCCGCGTCAAACCAGCGTTTCAGCTTCAATTCCCACAGGTTGGGAGAACCCGACCGAACCTGAAAGGACTTTTGCAGGAGCCGGTACTCGGGGCCGCGACTGTACCGAACCTGGTAGGTACCCGGCTTGAGAAAAATTTTTTCCCCACTGCGACGATAAATCTGTGGCTGGAAAAAGAGATCAGGAGCCAGGCGTTTGGGTTGATTGGGGTAGACCCTGCCCTGTTGATCACGGATTACCAGTTTTGCGATGGGATGTCTCGACTGCTGGCTGGGATCGATGATCCGGAATTCCACTGGAATGGCTTCCTGAACATGGAGCTCAAGTGGAAAGAGTTCTGGTTGCTCGTTTTCCTCTCCCTCTTTTGATTCCCGGACCACTCTGAATCCGACCCGGGGTTGCAAATGGCCGGAACGAAGGGACTGCACCAGGCAGATACCATATTCGACGGACAGCCCGCTCAAGTTCCGTTTCATGGGTGACCGGGTGTAGACCTCAATATCGAGGTAACGATTGGTGGAGCCGTCCGCGTTCTGGGCTTTACCCAGTTCGGTCTGCTGCTGCCGCTGGAGGCTGAATTGGCTGGTGCCTGAATAGACGGCGCCGGCGTTTGGAGAAAAGGCCTGCAATTCGAATCGCTTTCCGCTCCGGTTTTCCACCCGGAAGATCAGTGGCTTGAACCCGGTGCGGAAAAGCGAAAGTCCGGGTCCGGCAGGATGCCCACTGATTTTACCGTTGGCCGAGACGCGAAGAGACAGGTCCACCAGCGGCTGCAATCCCTGCTGAAGCCCGGGAAGGTCCCCCTGCTCGATAAACGCTTCGATTTTTTTTCGGCGAGTTGGGGATACCGGTTCGCCGATGGCTTCCAGCGCCTGCAGCAGGCGCCGCACGTTGGCCACCAGTGGCTGAAGCTCGACCTCGTCGATCGCTGGTGCCGTTTGTTTTGGGAGCTGCCCCTTTTCCTGGCTGCAGGCGAATTTCCCTTCCCGGGGAAGAAGCAGGAGCAGAGGGGCGACCAGGAAAACCAAACCGGTCAACCGGGAGAAGCGGTTTGGGGTGAGTTCGGGCATTTTTGAAGATTGGGTTCGGGAGAGTCGGCTTGCAAGTTGGGAGAGTTTTCTGGATCGGTGGAGGGGCCCTTCCCGTTTGCCGTCTGGCCGGAGCAAACAGGAGCAGGATCCGGGATTCGGTAAGGCGTTGGTCGCTGAACGTTTGGGCTGTGCCATTTCAAAGGGAGATTTCTCCCTTGGACATGATCACGATTTCGTCTTCAGCCTCAAAAATATGCTCGTCCGGGTTGACGTTCATTTCTCCATTCTGGTGCTGAACAGCCACCAGGGTCGCGTTGTGTCTGGATTTCAATTCCACCATGCACTCGAGATAGTTTTTGCCTGCCCAGTTGTCCGGTACCCTGACCCGGTGGAAAACCTGCCCGTGTTGGTGGGTCAGGAGTTCCTCAAGAACGCCCATCAGTCCATGGTTCAGTGCTGCCTGGGCCAGCATGTATCCTGCGTACTCTCCGCTGACCACGTAGTCGTTCACCCTGCCGAGGTCCAGGTGTCCACCGTAGGAGCGATTCATCAGTTCCGCGCAGGTATAGACCGCGGGATTCATGCTTTCACATGTCAACGCCGCCAGGATGGTCCTTGCATCGGCATCCTGTTCACTGCGTCCATTACTGATATCTGCCAGGATGATGCAGGTTTTGGCACGTTTGACCTGGGCTCGTTCCAGTGCCGTGACCCGGGTGAAATCATCCCGGACAAAGAGAAATTCCTTGGTGATTTCATCGGGGACCCCGAGGTTTCCCAGGTCAACGTCCGCAATGACGATGATCGGTTGGGAACGGGATCGGGAGGAAGCGCGAAACTCCTTGATGATGATTTCCGTTTTCGTATTCCAACCACAGATAATGATGTGGTTTTCCACGTCGTCCAGGTCAAAGCTGTTTTTTTCCACCCGAAAGGTCTCCACCATGTAAGCTGAAACGGTACCTGTAAACATCGCGAAAATTGTCAGGCCCATGAACATCACGAACACGGTCACGATTCTTCCCAGTCGGGTCGTGGGTGTCATGGGGGTTGGCTCGCCCGCGAACAGCGAGTAAACACTGAACCAGAATGAATTCTCAAAAGTGAACTGTTCCGAGGCAGGTGTCTGGTCGTTGACCGTTCCTCTCTCGAAGGACATGATCAGAATCGTACTGAAAATGACCGTCACAACCAGCAGACCGCACATCACGACATATTCGGTAGTGCCCCGGCGAAAGATCGTCGGAAAATGATTGGCGATTCTCGTGGCGACTCCGAAAAAACGGAGGATTCTGAACAGCCGCAGGAGCCGCATCGCCCGAAAGGAACGAAAGGCCCGGAATTCGGGAAGGACCGCCAGGATATCAAGCCAGAATTCTCCGAAAAACTGCTTCTTGGATGCGGAACCGAGGAAACGCAGGGACAGTTCCACGATAAACAGGTAGGTAATGAAGTCATTGATCAGGACCACACGCTGAAACGTCTCGGATTGAAGCGCCAGCTCAAAACCACCCAATCGGTTTTCGGTCACAAATTCGTAGAGGGTCAAAGCGACCGAAATGACCACCAGGATCCCAATCCCTACTTCCACCCACACCCACTGGAAAAAACGCCGCAGGCTGCGACGCCAGGGTGGCAAACGGTTTTCCGCAGGTGGACTGCTTTCCTGGTTCATTTGGGTTTCACATGGAGAATCAATGCACGGATTTCAACGGTAACCTCGAATTCCTGGTTCTTCCGGCAAGACGCTGCCAGCTGGGGTCACCCTGGGGTAACGCCTTCCTGGCTGCCTAACTGGTTTGCTGTTGCGGAGCATCCGGTTTCAGCTCTCTGAGGTGGAAATGATGTTTGCCAAGTTTTCCGCCATAGTTGCCGGCGGAGATGGCGATGACACCCTCACCCGCTGCAGCCCTGATTCCGCACCGCATGGCGTTGGCGATGCTTTCGAAATCGACACCGTCAATCACGATTTCGTATGAACAATTGACGCCCTCCTCAAGTTTCGATTCAACCCTCCCCCGCAGCGTGGGGCAATAGGCATCTGCCGTTGAAGCCCGCAGCGTCTTGTAGCGGGAGCCCACCTTGCTGCCACTCCGAACGACACCGCCGGCAAAAGGAGAAATAACGTTTGGAGAATTCCGGATGACCTCGCCGGCCCGACGGGCAGCAGCCAAGCCGGTCGCCTGATCGCGTGTTTGGATGATGAAATTGCCGCCCCCGATTCCGTCCCGTACATGAACCAGATCCTGCACGACGAATTCGCCATCCATCACCGGGATTCGCCAGTACCGTTTTCCATCCAGTTGCTTGCTTTTCTGAAAAGTGTCACCGAAAAACCGGATGTGCTTTCCGAGGGGAATCCGTTTTTTTCCTGCTTCGCTGCCATCATAGACCGCTGTTGAGGGACAGGTCATGAGGCACTGCCCGACCCGGGTTGTCAGTGCCTTGCCCAGAGAGACGGAACCAAGCCCAAAAATCAGGATGGCCGCACCGATCCGGCCGTCGACGGTTTCGGAACTGTTGAGAAATGTATCGACCGCGACTTCGGCATCACAGCCGATGACCGAAGCGCCATATCCACAGAATTCGTTGACCGCAGCCTGCAACCAGTATTCATCTGCGGCGGTCACCACCACTCGGGCGAACGTCATGTCAAATGCTTCGGCGAAAGTGTCTACGATCCGCGTCGATCCGATCTGCAATGTCTACTCCGTACTTGAACCAATGGGAATGGTTGATTTTTACCGGGGTGTGTGGGCCATGGCCTTCGGGCCTGCCCATGAGATTACCAAAGAATTTCTTCCCGGTGTACGCCACTGACTCCGCATTTTTCTTCACGGCATGCTAACGCAGTCCGTGAGCAACAGGAACGACATAACGGGCGTCCTCCAATTGCTGGCCGTCAAAGACCAGTCTTTCGATGCTGACCAAACGGTCTGTCCCATCGCCGTGAACGGTCTGCGTCCCATCCTGGTTTTTTTGGATTCGGTAAGCCGATCGTGGCCGGGGATAGACCACTGTATCGAAGCCATCCTTACCGTCCAGAAGGTTGTTGCCCTGGTTACCGGTCAAGAGATTGGCGTGGGCATTTCCAATGAGGCCCGAATTCTTTGTTCCCGTCAGCCTGGCCCGGGTCAGGTACTGCGATTTGTGGGTGTATTTTTTGAGTGGATCAAAGGTCATTGAAAAGTTCCCCTTGAATTCTGCATCGATTTCAGCCGTATAGAACAGGGTCGGATGAAAGAAATTCCTGACAACCTCCAGGCCACGTGGGTCCTTTTTCCTGATGTCCGCGCGGGTTTTGGCGATGTAGATTCCCCACATTCCGTAATTCTCGTCAAAGGGGCCCCAGAGGCCGTAATAACTGTCAATCACCGACGCAAGGTATTCCTGGGTCAAGCTCCCTTCTTCCCTCAGTTCCTCGATCCACTCGCGGGTTTCCCGTTGTGCTTGCGGGGTGGGCCAGAGCCCTCCGGTCATGGCCAGGGTGGTCGCCTCGCGGATGGTCTTCTGGTAGTCCCTTGCCGCACCCCGGGACGCTCCCCGAACGTCCACGCCGATGCCCTGATCGTGAACCGCGTGAAGGACTTCTTCAAACGTTGCGTCCCGGTGGTTTTCAAAGTCATTTTCAATATAGGCCCGGCTCCCTTCGACGATGGTCTCATCGGCGTAGAGTGGTTGGGCCGGAATCCGCGGTTCCCTGAATTGCCCGTCGTGTCCTTTGCAAAGCATCATCATGGCACGATTGTCCGCCATCCGGTCGGCAATATCGGCTTTTCGGCTTCCATACTTTGAACCCTCAAAGTCGGTCAGGAAATGGAGCATCACGTTCCGCACCCTTCTCAGCTGGGCATCACTGATTTCCGGTTGGGCAAACAGGTGAATCGGCTTGCCGTTGGGGGCGACTAGCTGAATGCAGCGATCAAAGGCGGTACTGTAGCGGCGGGGAAACCGGGAGTCGACCTTCTGGATCCGGGTGTAACGGACATTGACTGTCTCATCAAAACCGATGCAGGGAACAGCGGAGATACCGGTGGTGAATGAAAGAAGTATCACCAGCCATCCGAGCGATCCCCGCCCAGCCTGTTTTTGTGCAGGTGTTGGAAAAGTCACGATACCGAATTTCACCCATTGCCGGACCGATGGGCGATTTTGGTTCCCTGGATCCAACGGCATTACGGCACAGGATTGCCTCATGGTTTGCCCACTTTTCTGTCCAGTCATTTCATTTTGCTTTCATTTTGCATTTGCGCATCCAATTCATGGGGCCTGGCCACTCCAGTGGTACGCTACCTAGGCAACTGTTGGAACCCGCGACCGTGGATGACTCCCTCACGATCGATGATCACCGGTCCCAGCTGGATTCCCAGTGGAACATCCGTCTCTTTTTTTCGACCAAAGTCGAGCCTCTCGGGAAGCACGATGGATCGCATTTTTTCCGTCTTGGAAGCGAACCGGATTTTTTGTTCCGCCGATCCGTATCCCAGTACCAACGCGCCCGTTCCGGAGGATCCCCCTCCCAGGGTATTGGGCTGTACATCCAGGTGTGCCGTTCGAGTGGTTCGATCGTACCAGGGAGCCACCAGGGTGGTGGTACCATGGGTTTCAATGCCGATATCGCAAATTTCAAGAATGGGCCGGGAAATCAGGCAGGCCTGGGCGTGAGTGACGATTCCCTTTTCAAGACTGTTGAGGTAACAGTCCTCGATGGTCATTCCGTTTCCCCCTGATTCGTTTCCATCACCGAATTGTATCCCGATGCCACGGGGTGATTTCGGAAAGGTGTGTCCGATTTTGCATTGGCGCAGACTGCAGTTGATCCCGTTGCTGATCAGGATGCCATTTTCAAATCCTCGCAAAACACAGTTGTCGACCCTCAAGCTGCGGTGCACACCCCGATCGGCTTTGACTGCCCAGCCATTGGAACGACCACTCGAGGTAAGGGTTAATCGTGAGATGGAAAAGTTGTCCGGGTCAGACTCGAATCGTATTCCATCTCCACTGGAAGGAAAGAAGTCCAGGATCACCGCGGTTCGCTGGACACCCTCGAGACGGACGTTGGGTCTGCCGATCAATCCCCGGTGCCGGTAATGTCCGGCTGAAAACAGGACCATCCCTCCCCCCTGTCGGGATAAGCGGTCGATGGCCTGCTGAATCTGGTTGGTATCATCCTCACGGGCTGGCTGTTTTTCGAGGCAGATTCGTCCCGGGATCGTCGATGGGGTTGAGTTGGATTTCCCCGGTGTCTCGACCGAGTACCAGAGCCAACCCACGGCAGAAAGCAATAAAACCCAGGACAGTTGGCCACTCATTTTGCTTCTCCGGTAAACGATCTGAATCTAGGGTCCAACCGGCGGCCGGATTCCTAACGGGCAGTCCAACCGAGGTCGATATCGATGCAACTGCCTGTGATTGACGAGGCGGCGTCGGAACACAGGTAGACCACCAGTTTGGCGATTTCCTCCGGCTGGATCAACTTTTTCACGACGGCCTGACTGAGCACGACTTCATCAATCACCCGGTCCGCCGGTATTCCAAGGGTCTTTGATTGTGCATCGATCTGGTTGCGAGCGAGGGGAGTTTCCACGTAAGCAGGGCAGATGGCATTGCAGGTGATTCCGCAGGGGCCACCTTCGAGCGCAGTTGATTTCGTCAGCCCGACCAGGCCATGCTTGGCGCTAACGTAGGCCGCTTTGTTCAGGGAGGCCACTCGGGAGTGGATGGAGCCCATGTTGATGATCCTGGCTGAATTCGATTGTTCAAGGTAACGCCAGCTATGCTTGGTCAGCAGAAAAGGAGCAGTCAGCATGACCTGGATCAGTTCATTCCATTTTTCCTCGGGGAAATCCGGAAGCCCGCAAACGTGTTGCAGTCCGGCGTTGTTGACCAGTACATCGATCCGACCCATTTCCTCACCAATCTTCCTGACCACGGACCGGCATTGATCCGGTTTTCGGAGATCCACCGCTTCGAAATGGCAGCCGATTTCGCTGGCGACGCGGGAGCCGATTTCCCGGTCCCGGTCGACGATGATTACGTAAAATCCTTCTTGCGAAAGCGACGTTGCAACCGCTTTTCCGATACCGCCGGCTCCCCCCGTTACGATGGCCAGTTTCTGATTCATGGTTCTTGTCTTTCAATGGTGAGCAAATGGAAAGGCAGCAGCTATTGAGTTAACCGACGAGCATTTGCCCCACCAGGCCCAAAAGGAAGCCGAGCACGGAACCCATCGCCGGGGCCCATCGGTTTTTCAGAACGGCCTGGGGCGCGATGTCCTGGAACACGAGGTAGAGAATCCCACCCGCCGCAAAGATCATGACACCGGCGACGATGACAGGGAATTGCGCCAGCCAGAAAAAACCGATCAAACCCGCGACCGGCCCCAGCCAGGCCAGCAGGAAAAACGCCAGCACGATCTTAATTGCTGAGAAACTGCCGGATTTTCTCAGCTCTCCAAAGGAGTTGAAACCCTCGGGAAGATTCTGAATGGCGATCAGAGCCGCCAGCAGGAGGCCTGCTGAACCGCCCGTGGCAAATGCGGCTCCCAGGGCCCGGGCTTCCGGCAGGAAGTCGGACATCATGGCAACCAGCTGGCCTGCGGGACTGCGGAACTTGTCCAGCAAAATGTCCAGCCCCATGAAGGTCAGGCCTCCCGCCAGGAAAAGGACAGTCACCGAGGCGATATTCAGTTGTCTGCTCCCTTCGGGAACGAGAACCAACGCGACAGCCGACAACAGGGCGCCGCCTCCAAAGGCGATCACGGCGTGACGGAATTCCTGCTCCAGCCACTGGCTGCGGATCTTTTCACCCCATGCCGCCAGTGCCCCCAGCGGCATGGCGATACCGGCCATCAGCGTCAAAAGAAATACCTGAAGCCAGTCTGACATTTAAAAATTGTGAATAGGAACATCGGTCGGCCTGCCTTCCCTTCATTCAATTGTCATGGTTGCCCAAAATTGGGGTACAAGAATTGATCTGAAGGCAGCTTCAACATGATTGTTGTTCCGAATCCAGCTGTAAACCACAAATCTGAAAAAGTCCGAAAGAGTCGAACCGAATGGCAACAACGGGGGATTCCCGTTTGGCGGATTCCCAACTGATGGCGAGCGATTCTTCTGAATTCCGTGGTACCGGTTTGCGTCAGTCGTTACGCTTTTTGCGGACACGCTTGCTGAATCGTTGCAGGATTTTGCGTTCTTTGCGGGTCAGGCTGGCCTCTCCCTCCCTGTGCACCTGGTCCAGTATCCGGTCCGCCAGTTCAGCGTCCCGTTCATAGTTCGGGTCCATTGGGTCATCAGTTGGGAATTCCTGGTCTTCATCAGGATGGTGAACCCTCAGTGAAGGTCCACGGCGTCCCAGCATTTTGGTTGCCCAGGAAGAAGGCAGGTAGTTTTCGATCCGCAGCGACAGGTAAAAATAGGCAGCGCCAAATGCGGCCCCCCCGAGATGGGCTTCATAGGCAACCCGGTCTCCAGTATTCAAAAGAGCCATGATGAAATCCTGCGTGACGATCAGTACTCCCAGTAGCCAGCCTGGCATTTCCAGGACACCAAACAGGTAAACCTTGTGATTTGGAAATGTCAGAGCAAAAAGCACCACAACCGCGGTTACCGCACCTGACGCACCCACCACCGCGCTATGGGTTCCCAGGTTGAATATGCCCCACACGATCCCGGAAAAGACAATGGCTGCCAGATAGAACCAGAGGAACTCTATTCGCCCGTAACGGTCTTCCACCATTCTGCCCAGCATCCAGAGGACCAGCATGTTGCCAAAGATATGAAAGATGGAGCGATCAGTTGACATCGACATGTGTGCAAAACCATAGCTCAGCAACTGGTAAACGTTCCAGGGCGCCTGGAGAATCCTGGACGAAAAGACATCCTGGCTCTTGAGAGCAAAAAAGTCGAACAACTGGTTGGATACCGTAACCGTCACCCGGTTTCCATCACGCACTACCTCTTCCCGGACCGGACCGGTAAATGCATCGAGCAGGTACAGAACCACGCAAACGATCACCAGCAGAGTGACCATGCGTTTCTTTCCCTCCGGTGGGCCGCTCAGTTCTGACGAGTAAAAGCCCCCGCCCCGACCTTCGCCGTATCGCTTGGCTTCCTCACGCAGGTACTCTCTGTCATCAAACCCCATTTGTTTCCCGTTGATATTCCGTCTCTGAATTTGTTGCCGATCGCGCCCGGCAACAAATTTTAGACTTCCAAAATGGAAAAACCAATATGAATGATACCAGCTGAAAAGGGATGCCTGCCGGCTTGCCGATTGAGGGTGTCCCAGGTTTCAGCGTGCCGCAACCACCGTTCAACAAGTCCTTTACCGCTGCTCTGCTTCCGGCTGGACGGGCATCTCAGCGGGGCCGAGCAGTTGGCTGGCTGCAAAGGTCTGAATCATGCTGCCGACGTACATTTCGACTTCCTTTTTCCTGCCGGATTTGCAAGTCAGCAGCCGGTTCAAGCGGTAGGGGACGATCGTTCCATTGGGTTTTTGAACCCAGTACCATTTACCGGTAACCAGCTCTGACGGGTTCATGATTTTTTCTTTCCAAGAAAATGGAGCGGCTCGAGTGTTTGATTTGCCCGTTTTTCACCTGAGACGATCCTTGCCAGGATCGTACCTGCCCTTTTTCCTGCTCGCAGCGACCTTGTCCGGACGGTCCTGTAGAAGCGGAGCATTCCGGGCGAGCTGCATTTTTGGATGAATCCGACGTTCGATTCAGCCGGCTTGGTGGGGGTGCAGATCGCTGTTTTCTCCCTGTTGTGAGGAAACCCCGTTTTTCTGCAAATCGAACATTTCACGGCAGGCGTCCACGATGCCTCGCCGGGAGAGTTGGATCTCGTCAAGCAATTCAGCCCTGTCGCCATGCTCGACAAACCGATCCGGGATTCCCAGGCGACGGACGTGGCTGGCATTGATTCCATTTTCGTTAGCCATTTCCAGCAATGCACTTCCAAATCCACCCATCAGCATCCCCTCTTCGACGGTGATCACAAAGGGCGACTCAAGCAGTGTCGCCGAGAACGTTTCCTCATCCAGCGGTTTGCAAAATCGAGCATTAATCACTCCAACCTCGATCCCTTCACTCGCCAGTTCTTCGGCAGCCTGAATGCAGGTCTCCAGGTGAGAGCCAAACGAAACGATGGTGCCCTGTTCCCCTTTGGAAAGTACTTCTGATTTTCCAAGTTCCACCGGTTGCAGGCTCCGCTTGATGTTGGGGGCCGTGTCCTTCGGGTAGCGAATCGAACAGGCCTGGTCATGCAGGAGTGCAAAGTCCAGCATTGCTCCCAGGTCATTGGCATCACCGGGTGCCATGACCACCATGTTGGGAAAGATCCGCATGTAGCCGATGTCAAAGGTCCCATGATGCGTCGGACCGTCGGCGGCCGTCAAACCGGAACGATCCAGCATGAAGGTAACCGGCAGATTCTGCAGGCAGACTTCCTGGAAGATCTGGTCATAGCTCCGTTGCAGGAACGTGCTGTAAATGTCAACGATTGGTCGGAGGCCAGCCTTGGCCTGGCCACCGGCAAACGCAACGGTGTGTGACTCGCAGATGCCGGTGTCGAAGAAACGGTCCGGGAATTTTTCGCGAACCGGTTCCAGCTTGTTTCCCTGGCACATTGCGGCTGTCAGTACCACCACTTTTTCGTTCTTCTCCATCTGGTACTGGATTGCGTCGCGGGCGTGATTGGTAAACGCCTTTCCTCCAGAGGAGGCCTTGGGAATGACTTTCTCCTGCTCATCGGTTTCAAAAGCCGGAGGCGTGTGGAAATAAACAGGATCGCTGGCGGCCGGTTCAAAACCGTGCCCCTTGCTGGTAATCACATGCAGCAGGACAGGTCCCTGTGTTTCACGGACCATCTTGAAGTATTTTTTCATTACCGCAATGTTGTGTCCGTCGACAGGGCCGATGTATTTGAAGCCAAGTTCTTCAAACAGCATTCCGCCATTCAAACCTGCCTTGGCTGCCTCTTTTACCTGCGCCAGCATTCGCTCCATCGGGTCACCGAGAACCGGGACCTTGTTGAGCAGATCGGCCACCTGTGTCTTCAGTCCGGTGTAAAAAGGGTTGGAACGGAGGCGATCCATATAGGAACCGAGTGCACCGACCCGGGGGCAAATCGACATGGCGTTGTCGTTCAGGATAACCATGAACTTTGACATGTCCTTGGCATTGTTCATTGCCTCGTAGACGATCCCGGAAGGAAACGCCCCGTCACCGATAACCGCGATCGAGTGATTTTCGGTTTTGCCCATCAGGTTGTCACCACTTCGCAAGCCAAGTGCTGTGGAGACACTGCATCCGGCATGACCGGTCATGAACAGGTCATAGTCGCTTTCCTGAGGGTTGGGGTAACCCATCAGGCCACCGCGTGTCCGGATAGTGTCAAACTCCCTGTACCTGCCGGTAATCAGTTTCTGGGGATAGATCTGGTGTCCGGTGTCCCAGATCAAACGATCATTGAGAAAGTCAAATTCCGAATGCAGCGCCAGGCAAAGTTCGACCACTCCAAGGTTGGATGCAAAGTGTGCGGTCCGGTTACTCAGCAGGTTGCAGAGTACCTCCCTTATTTCCTCGGCCACTTTCTTGAGCTCTCCGACCTTCATGGTTCGGAGCTGTTCCGGCGAGTCGATCTCGGGCAGGTATTTCAGCATCGGATCAATATGTCCTGTTCAAAATGAATTGCGCCAAACCCATCAGGGGTCTTCCAGCGTTGCCAAAAGACCGGGCCGTTTCTGTCGCATCGCTGATCAGTTGCTCAGCCTTTTTGCGACTTTCGTCCGCACCGTAGATTCGAACATAGGTCAGCTTATGGGATTGTTCGTCTTTTCCAAGACTCTTCCCCATTTTCGTTGCATCACCCGAAAAGTCCAACAGGTCATCGACGATTTGAAACGCCAAGCCAATCTTTTCACCGAAAAAATCGAGTTTTCGCAACGTTGTTTCATCGGAATTCGCAATGATTCCACCCATAGTCAGGGCCACCCGGATCATCGCTCCCGTTTTCCTGAGGTGGATCCGTTCCAGGTCCTCCGCCGTCAGGTCGACACTGTTTTCGGCAGCCAGGTCGTCTACCTGGCCTCCGACCATGTTCTCCGCACCGGCCGCCCGCGCAAGCTCAAGGCAGCAGCGGACGGCTACTTCGGGGGGCAAATCCGACGCCAGGATCTCGAACGCCCGGGTCAGCAGAGCATCTCCAGCAAGGATTGCGTTGGCCTCACCAAAAAGAATGTGGCAACTCGGTTGCCCGCGACGCATGTCATCATCATCCATCGCCGGCAGGTCGTCGTGGATCAGCGAATACGTGTGAACCATTTCCACGGCACAGGCGGCGGGGAGAGCCTGTTCGCTGGAAGCTCCGCAGGCTTCTGCCGCAAGAAGAACCAGCAGCGGCCTCAGCCGTTTGCCTCCAGCCAACAGGCTGTGGCGGACCGCCCGCTTCAGGACTTCGGGGCAGCCGGGCTGAAAACATGCGCAGGTATCGAGTCGCTGTTCGACCAGGGCCGTTAGCGGACGTTGTTTCTGGAGAAAACAGTCGACGCAATCGTCTTGCTGGGAAGTGTTGATAATCAGCTGCCGGTTCGGATGGATAAAACCGCATCTTAAAATAATGAGTCGGAGTCGTCCATCGCGTCAGGCTCTTTAAGGGATGCCTGATCAGGACTGGCCGAAGTTGCTTTCCCGGTACTGAATGAGCGTTTTGAGGAGCGATCCTGCAATTGGGTCGCCTGTTCATCGAAGGTTTCCGTGGTCGGATTACCGTGAGCATCCACGCCGGTCAGGAGACGGATTCTGGATTCGGCCGACTCGAGAATCTGGTGGCAGGCTTTCAGATTGCGGATGCCCTCTTCGTACCTGGCCAGCGATTCGGAGAGGGTCAGTTGGCCATTTTCCAGCTCATGGACGACCTTCTCCAGTTCTTCGAGCGATTTCTCGAAAGACCTGATTTCAATTTTACGGGTGGAGACCTTTTTGACTTTCTTTTTTGCCATGAACGTCTGCTGAGCTTCCTTGGAGAGGATCGGGTTTTTTGGGTGGTCTACTTGGCATTCCGCTGGAAACCACCAGAATGGCCTCAGGTATACTATCGCCAGCCAGCCGGTTCTTCAATTCAAGGAGGACGCCATGCCGCCCTTTATTTCCAGGAAGAGATCGAATGACCGATGAACTTTTTTCGGTACGGGGGCAGGTGGTCATGGTCTCCGGCGGAAGCCGCGGGATCGGTCGCGCCATCGTGGCCGCATTTGCCGAACGGGGAGCCCACGTCATTGCAACCGGTCGAGATCCCGAAGCCCTGAAGGAGACAGAGCGGCTGTGTGAAAATTCGGGAAATCCTGTGCAGTGCGTTGTCTGTGACGTTCTGAATCGGACTGCGATCGAAAACACCGTTGAACAGACGGTAGCAGAACACGGTCGGATTGATACACTTGTCAATTGTGCCGGGGTGAACCGCAGAAAGCCGGCATTGGAACTGACCGAAGAGGACTACGATCATATTCTGGGAATCAACCTTAAGGGCGCTTTTCATTTTTCGCGGGCCGCTGGCCAGATCATGATCGGTCAGAAATCCGGTTGCCAGATCAATATCGTCTCTCTAAACAGTGATCGACCGTTGCCTCATGTCCTTCCTTATGCGGCCAGCAAGGCGGCGTTGGGAAACATGACCCAGGCGTTGGCAACCGAGTGGGGGCCCCACGGGGTTCGCGTGAATGCTTTGGCACCCGGTTTCATTCTGACGGATTTGACCAACCAACTTTGGGCAGATGAAAAAATGAAGTCCTGGGGGATTCAAAACACGCCTCAGGGAAGGCTGGGCACACCGCAGGATCTGATTGGGACCGCCCTTTTTCTCGCCGCCCCCGCTTCAGCTTTCATGACAGGACAAATCCTGTATGTCGATGGAGGATTTACCGCCGGATTCAACTGGCCGATACCGGGATCCCAACCGCAGTGAGCCGCTGGCCGCTTTGCCTGGAACAATCAGCCGCCTCCGCTGGCGAAGCCATTTAAGTGGGGAACTGGTGTTTTCGCCATGGCTTGGCATTTGGTCAGCCATTCCTTGACAATCGACTGCCGTCAATGGGAAACTGCCGAACGGGTGACGAAGAACTGGGTAGATCCTGAGGATGACAAAACAACCGGACGAAGAGCAGCAGTCGGTTCCCGCCGAGCCTCCAGTCGGAGGGGAGATTGTGAATCCTCAGGCCGGCAGCTTGCCTGCGCCGGAGGAAAAGTCGGGCGAACCCATCAGCCTGCCCGCGCAGCAGTTGCCAATTCCCAGTCCGGTAACGCAGGTGCCACCCGGGAACGTCAATCCTGTCAGGGGAACCGGTGGCGATTCCATTGGCGGGGCAGTGTCCGGGGCAACCGGATTCGCCCCTCTGTCCCATCCGGTGTCCGGCGGGATACCGGTGCCCATCCAGCCTCCGTCTGTCAGCGGAACGGTTCCCGGGGCAGGCCCCGGAGGGACAGCCGCAGATGGGCCGTGGGGACAAGCTGCTTTTTCCCAAGGAGGGTTGCCGGTCCGGCCCTTCCTGGATCCCAACCAGGAAGTCAAATATCCTCCCGGTGTTTTTCCACCTGATCAGGCGCCCGGATACCCGTCGCGCAGGGTTCCAGCCAATAACGTTTCCTACCAGGAAATGGCCGGTGTCAAACGCGGTTTGCAGTTCTGCTACTACAGTCTGGTCACTTTGTTGGCCACGATAGCTCTCGGTGTCGGTCTGTTTATCTTTGCCATTGTCACATCCTTCCCAATTGGGCTGGGGTTTGGACTCCTCTTCAGCCTGTGCGGATGGATCGTGGGGGCTTTCTTCCTGATCGCTTCATTCAGCGGAAAGTTTTTTTGTTTTTCCGTGCCCGTACGGAGTGGTGCCGGGGGAGTGCTCAAGGCAGCAACCCTCCTGGAAGGGATTGCGATATTGGCCACTCTCCTGGGGTGGTTTCCTTTTGTGCCGGCGATACCGTTTTATTTCCTCGGTTCGGTCTGCTTTGCCGCCGGCTTCCTCTGCTTCCTTGTTTTTCTGAAGAGAATCGGGAAGTTCATGGGCAGCGAAAAAGTCCGTCGTTCGGCAAACACACTGCTGGTGATGTTTTCCGTAGTGCTGGGGATTGGCCTCGTCTCTGCGATCGGGAGTTTGGTCTCTTTTTTTGTCGGTTTTTTCCTGTTGGCACCGCTGGGTTGCATTGGATTGGCTATCCCAATTGCCTTTGTGGTGGGGTTGTGCATGTACTCGACCCTGCTGCGGAACGCGATCCGGGCGATCGCGGAGTTGGGTGCCTCGGGTGCTCCCGCTGTTGCACCCGCCACGCAGGTCTGAACCGGCCATCGCGGTTACCTGGCCGGCTGACGATTCACCATCCCTTTTGCGCATCGCTTCAATCACCGGGTGGATGGAGCAGTGAAGTTCTCCTCGAAAGCCGATCAGATAGGTAGAAAGGTGAGTAAATCACCAGGAAGACGAACATTGCAAAAAATACACCGAAAAACAGGTACCAGGGCCAGTCACCGAACAGGTCGAGTGGCGTCCAGGTATCCGGTTTTCGGCAGACGTAAAAAAAGTTTGTGTCATAGTCCCTCAGCAGCCAGTTGATCAGACCAACCACCGGAGCATAGACCAGGATAGCAAGGAAAGATTTCATCAGGCTTCCAAAGGTGGGACGCATGCCGTAGACGAGGGTTGCGTAAAAAGCACTGCCAACAAGTCCGATATGAATGATCCAGAAGACAAGGAAAGTGTAATGTGGAAATGCCTCCTTGATATCGGGAGTCAGGCAGGCTGCCACGGTGCCAGACATG
>JAYZFP010000216.1:0-3835 GCA_036336715.1 Planctomycetota bacterium | reverse complement strand
ATGGAAGCAGGCAACGAACAGGTGGCATGGAAAACGGGCAAAATTTCAGTAAAATAAGAGGTTTGAACAAGTCGAATACATATCGGGTAACTATCTGTTATGGCACGTAAAACGGTAAACCGTAAGGAAAAACGTCTTGAGGCTGAAGCGGCCGAGGCAGCAGAATCAGCAGCACCCAAAAAGAAAAAGAAGACGACAAAACGGAAAAAGAAAGCGGCTGCTGTTGTTCGAATGAAACTTTTCTGGGGCGTCTTCAGTCCCTCCATGAAAAGGGTGGCCCTGTTTGAATTCAATCAGAAAAAACAGGCCCAGAAAAGATGCGATGAATTGACGGCCAAGGGAAAAGGCGACCACTTTGTCCAAAAGGTCAAGGATACGATCGAAGAAAACTAGGGATTCCACCCGGGGACACGATCTCCAACTGTTCCGTTTCGACCCGCTTCCGTTGTGTCGCGATGCCGTCGGAAAGCCGCCCAGTTGATGGAATTCGGACCGGGGGAGCCAACCTGACAGAAAATCAGCCGGAAATGCGGGGCATCCGGCAGCCTCTTTCCCGGACCCGGGATCACTCGTGCCGCAAGGCTTCGATGGGATCCATCTGGGCGGCCCGCATGGCCGGGTAAATTCCGAAAATCACGCCCACCATCACCGAGATGCAAAATGCAAGCGGAATGGAAAGGGGCACGATCACTGCCTCGGTTTCCCTGACAATTTCCGGCAGACTTTCGAGCAGACGGGGCGAGAACTGTTCAATGAGCAATCTGGCAAAATTGACCAATGCCGGACAGAGCAAGCCGCCCAGAATACCGGATGCGCCACCGACTACCGAAAGGGCTATCGTTTCCACGAGGAACTGCCGGATGATGTCCTTTCTCTTGGCACCGATCGCGCGGCGAATTCCGATTTCCCTGGTCCGCTCGGTTACCGTCGCCAACATGATGTTCATGATGCCAATTCCCCCCACAAGCAGGGAAATGGCCGCAATCAGCCCCATGAAAACCATGAACATGAATTTGGTGGTTTCCGCCTGTTCCAGTAGTTCGTAGGGGACGATGACGGTAATGTCCTGTCGTTTTTCCCTGTCGGCAAAAAGGGTAGCCTCGATCACTTCTGCCGTGCGGGGGACATCTTTGACCTCCTTGACCCGCAACGTCGCCTGACTGAGTTCAAAAAGTTTGGCGCTGAAGGAACCGCTGCCACGCTTGATTACCATGTCTCCAAAACGTCTCTGCATGGTCTTGATGTGGATGTACACATCGCGTGAAAAGTCCTGGGCCTCCAGCGATCCGCCAATCGCGGCCGTCGCATTCTTGTGTTTGAGCACGCCTACGATTTTGAAATAGTAACGAGACTCGGGGAGATAGATCTGTTTTCCGATCGGATCTTCGTAGGGAAACAGGTATTCAGCCAGTTCACCCGCGATCACGCAGACATTCGAGCTGGCATCCACACTGTCATCAAGAAACCTGCCCTGGCCGGACACTTCCAGGCGGGTCACATCCGCGTAGCCCTCGGTGCACCCCACCAGTCGACCGTCGATTGGTTTCGCATCCGGGTTCCCCGCGTACGAGAACTTGTAAGGCAACTCCCGGATGCGGAGCACATCACCGATCGTTTCAATGGTGTTTTCGATCGTATCACATTCCCGGCGCGTCAGCCCAAACAGCTTGGGCGCGCTGAATCCACCCGCCTCTTCGTCTGGGGGTTGAATGGAACGTACGATGATGTTGTCCGCTCCCAGTCCCTCGATCTGCTCCTTGGCCTTACGGGAAATTCCTTCACCGATCGCCAGCAACCAGATCACGCTGGCAACACCGATAAAAATCCCGAGCACCGTCAATAGTGACCGCATCGGATGCAGTAGCAGGCTTTTGACGCCCAACGCCCAGGTTCGAAGCCACAACATGGCAAAACCCCTACTGCCCCGCCTGGAGTTCGGGATTCCCGGCCGACGGGCCACTGGACGCATCGGCACCAGCCACCACACGTTTCTGTTTTTTGGTATCCGTCTGAATCAAACCGTCCCGAAGACGGATAACCCGTTTGGCATGTTCGGAAACCTCGTCCTCGTGCGTCACCATGATGATGGTTCGACCTTCATCATTCAGCTTTTCAAAAAGCAACAGGATCTCTTCGGTGGTCACCGAATCCAGGTTTCCGGTTGCCTCATCCGCCAGGATGAAATAGGGGTCGTTGACCAGCGAGCGGGCGATGGCAACCCTTTGCTGCTGACCACCCGACAATTGCGTGGGCCGGTGGGAAAGGCGTTCTCCCAATCCCACCAGGTCCGCCAGTTCCCGACAGCGATTTCGAGCCGAGGCATCCAGCCTTCCCTGATAATAAAGCGGAACCTCGATGTTTTCGACTACGGTCAGCTGGGGAATCAGGTTGTAGGACTGAAATACGAATCCAATCCGGGTGGCTCGAATGGTAGACAGTTCGTCGTCGGTCATCGTGGCCACGTCATCGTCCCCCAGAAAGAACGACCCGCTACTGGGACGATCGAGGCAGCCCAGGAGATTCAGCAGCGTGCTCTTGCCCGACCCGGAGGGCCCCATAATCGCCACGTAGTCCCCCTGGGGGACATCGAACGAAACCCCCCGCAGAGCACGGACCTCTTCGCTCTGTAACTGGTAGGTCTTGGTCAGGTCTTGGATACAGGCTGCAAGTTCAGAATTGGCCATTTGTGGGGATTGCTCTTTTTGTGTCTCGATGCGCTGTTGGGCTGTGGTGGTTCGGCTGTTCGAATTCGAACCGTTTTTTGTTGCCCCGAATGCCAGTGTAACTGATGATCATTGACGTTCTGCCAATTGGGGCCCCGAAATCCGGGAACGCAAAAAATCAGGCCTTTTTCCGGTCCCGGCTTCTCAACAGACTGGCGGAATCATCATTCGGGCCCGAGTTTGTTTTTTTTGATTTTTGGTTCGGATTGGGCGTGCTCCTGCCGGGGCGGTTCTTCGATTTTTGTCCTTTCCCCCTGCCGCCCTCTTTTTTGACATCCTTGCCAAAGGATCGTTTTCCGGAATCGCCCTTTTCCGACTCATTCACTTCCGGAAGATCGGGAAGATCGAGCAGTTCCTTGAATCCGGCGGGGTTCAGCGCTACGACCTCTCCCCGTTCCAGGCCTCCCTCGACGATTACGTTGGTATCGTTGTTGGCACCTACCTGGACCTCCACGGTTTTCCAGAGATCTCCTGCTTTTTTCAAGCAGAACGTTTTCCCCCGGTAACCGTAAACGCATTGAATGGGGATCATCAGCGCGTCTTCGATTCGAGCGGTTTGCACGAGGACCGAGGCATTCATGCCGGGGCGAATTTCCGGGATTGGATTGTTCACATCGATGTAAATCGCATACTTCCTCACACCTCCTCCACCCCATCCTTCCGGTTCCGCGTACTGGTTGACTTTGTTGACGGATCCCGACAACTCCCGGCCGTTCAGGGCGTCTACGGAAATTTTGACATCCATGCCCTCCTTGATGGAAGTGACCCGCGACTCGTTGACGGTGGCCCGCACCTGCATCTTGTTCGGGTTGGGAAGACGAATCAGAACCTGCCCTTCCCGGACGGAAGCTCCTTCCTCGAGAATGAATTCCGAGCTGCCCCGGCGGGAGAAAATATTGGCGTAAACGACCTGGCCGCTTTTGCCTTCCGGGCAGATGATGTTGCAGGCGTCCAGCTGTTCCTTGATTTCGGCCAGTTGTTTCTGCTCAATCTCAAGATTGTTTTTGGCAGCTTCCCATTTGCTTTTGGCAATGGTGATCTTGGACTCAAAATCCTTTTCAAATTTCTTTTTGGTGTATTTCTCCAAAACCAGTCGCGATTTTTTTGCCGAA